>CALFYR010000384.1 GCA_937954195.1 uncultured Dehalococcoidia bacterium | reverse complement strand
GAGGGTAGTGGCGGCGAGTTGCGGTGCAGCGCTCACTGGCGTGCGCGCCTCTGATTTGAGGTTCGTTGGTGGTTTCACGGTCCGCTTACTGCGTGCGCGGTTCCCCGGGGGCGTGGGAGCGATGGTCTCGTTGGGCGCATGGCGCCGGGCGGCCACAGCGGGCCGCGACTCCTGGGGGTGGGGGCCAACTGACAAGCCTTCTCAATTCCGCTACCGTTAGCCGAACGGCGCTCGAATTCCAGCGGGCGCCCGGAGGAAGCTATGGTCCAGAGCTACCGGTATTCGATGTGGGATGGCACGCAGGATGTGCCCGACCTTGAGGCGGACGACATCCTCGATAACCTCACCGATGACCTGATGAACTTCGGCGACCTCCAGCACGCGTTGCGAAACATGCTGCAGCGGGGCATGCGGAACCCGCAGGGCGACCGGATGCAGGGCCTGCGCGACCTGCTGCAGCAGCTGCGGCAGCAGCGGCGCCAGCAGCTGGACCGGTTCGACCTTTCGAGCATTTTCGATGACCTGAAGCGGCAGCTCGACGAGATCGTCGATATGGAACGGAACACCATCGACCGGCGGCTGGATGAGGCCGGCGGCCAGCCCCAGGGCGACCAGCAGGGTGACCAGGGGCAGCAATCGCCACAAGGTCAGCAGGGCGGCGAACAGCAGGGCGGGGAGCAAGGGCAGCAGCAAGGCGGCAGGCAACAGCCGCGCGGACAGCAGCAGGGTGGCCAGCAACCCGGCCAGCAAGGGCAGCAAAGCCAGCAGGGTCAGCCCGGGCAGCAGGGTGGAGAGCAGCAGCCGGGCACGCCGAACGAGTTCGCGGACATGCTGCGGAACATCGCGAACCGCAAGAAGGATTTCCTCGAGCAGCTGCCCGAGGATGTGGCCGGGCAGGTGAAGGAACTTCAGAACTACGAGTTCATGGACCCTGAGGCGCAGGCGCGCTTCAACGAACTCCTGGAATCCCTGAAGAAGGCCATGATGGATACCTTCTTTAAGGACATGTACAACCAGATCGCGAACATGTCGCCGGAAGATATGCAGCGGATGAAGGATATGGTCCGCGACCTGAACCAGATGCTGCAGGACAAGATGGCCGGCAAGGAGCCGAACTTCGACCAGTTCATGCAGCAGTACGGGGACCTGTTCGGGGACAACCCGCCGCAGAGCCTGGACGAGCTCATCGCGCAGATGCAGCACCAGATGGGCCAGATGCAATCGCTGTTGGATTCGCTGCCGGGGGATATGCGGCAGCAGCTGCAGGATCTGCTGGGCGACAAGATTGGCGACCCGGAGTTGCAGCAATCGCTGAGCGAGCTGGGGCAGAACCTTGAGTACCTGTACCCGATGCGGGACCTGCGGAACCAGTACCCGTTCCGGGGCGAGGAAGAGATCGACCTCCAATCGGCGATGAACCTGATGGACCAGATGCAGTCGATCGATGAGCTGGAGCGCCAGCTCGAGCGGACGCAGTACGGCGGAGAGATCGACGACATCGACGCGGACAAGCTGGAAGAGCTGCTGGGGCCGGAGGCGCGGGAAACGCTCGACCAGCTGAAGAACTTCCTCGAAATCCTCGAAGAGGCCGGGTACATCCGGAAGAAGGGGAACCAGTGGGAGCTGACGCCGCGCGGGACGCGGAAGATCGGCCAGCGGGCGCTCATCGAGATTTACAACCAGCTGAAGGCGGATTCGTTCGGGAAGCACCAGGTGCGGGAATCGGGCACCGGCGGCGAACGGACGGACACGACGAAGGCGTACGAGTTCGGCGACCCGTTCTACCTGGACATCCAGAAGACGATGATGAATTCGATGCAGCGCGAGGGGCCGGGCACGCCGCTGAAGCTGAAGCCGGACGACTTCGAGGTGAACCGGACAGAGCTGCTGACGCAGACGGCGACGGTGATCATGCTCGACCTGAGCTGGTCGATGGCGTTGCGGGGGAGCTTCCAGGCCGCGAAGAAGGTGGCGCTGGCGCTCAACAACCTGATTTCATCGCAGTATCAGCGGGACAGCCTGTACATCATCGGGTTCAGCGCATACGCCCGGGAGTTGAAGGCTGACCAGCTGCCGTACGTCCGGTGGGACGAATCGGTGCTCGGCACGAACATGCACCACGCGCTGATGATCGCGCAGAAGCTGCTGGCGAAGCACACGCAGGGAACGCGGCAGATCATCATGATTTCGGACGGCGAGCCGACGGCGCACCTGGAGAAGGGGCGGAGCTACTTCGCGTATCCGCCGAGCCCGATCACGATCCGGGAGACGCTGAAGGAAGTGAAGCGCTGCACGCAGAAGCGCATCACGATCAACACGTTCATGCTCGACCGGAACTACTACCTGAAAGAGTTCGTGAACCAGGTGGCGCGGATCAACAAGGGGCGCGTGTTCTACACGACTCCGGACAAGCTGGGCGAGTACATCCTGGTGGACTACGTGGCGAGCAAGCGGAAGAAGCTGGCCGGGATCGGGTAGCGCCGTTACCCCTTGCCGCTCGCAGTAGCGCCGCTTCGACCGTTCGGAGGTCTCACGGGAGATGCCGCAGGCCATCGCGTTTCCATCCGCGGTGCCCACACTTGTGGGCGACCACGTTTCGCTGCGAGCGCTCAGCGAAGCCGATATCCCGGCGTGGTTCGCCCGAGCGACGGACATAGAATCGGCCGACCTGGCCGGGGATCCCGTGCCGGCATCCATCGAAGAAGGAGCCGGGTGGCTCCAGATGCATCGCGACCGTTTTCGCGACCGTGCCGGCATTCGCTGGGCGATAGTGCCGTACGGCTCGACCGAAAGTGTCGGCACGATCGGTCTCAACATTACCTCCGCCGCAGACCGGGTGGCGGAGGTTGGCTACGTCATCGGGCGCGCGCACTGGGGAAGGGGGATCTGTACCGCGGCTGGCCGACTGGTCACGGAGTACGGGTTCGAATCCCTTGGGCTCGCGGAGATTCGAGCTGAGGTGCTGCAGCGCAACCCCGCTTCGATCAGGGTCCTCGAAAAACTGGGCTTCCGTCTCGACCGCGAGGCGCCGGGGGACCCGCAATCCGGTGGCGACGACGAAGACTGCTACATCTACGCCCTTGCCCGTGAAGCCCGGGGCTAAACCGCGACCTTTGAGCCGCAGCGGGGGCAGAACTTGGCTTTGAGCGGGACGACGGAGTTGCAGCCGATGCAGCGAAGTTCTTCGCCGGGGGAGGGGAGGAGGTCGCCGCATTCCATGCAGAAGCGGGCGGAGCCTTCGTTGCGGGCGCCGCAGCCGGTGCAGAAGATGGGCGGCGCCGCGGGGGTTTTGGCCTGGGCGGCGGGCGCGGCATCGGCGTGCTTGCCCTTGTGGCCCTTGTCTTTGTCCTTCTTCTTCTTGCGGCGTTCGAAGAGGTCTTCGAAGACCTCGAAAATCTCGTCGACCATGTGGTTGTTCTCCTAGCCGGGAATGAGGCCCTCTTCGCCGAGGAGCCCGCTTAGTTCGTCCAAGGTGATGTTCACCGGGGGCACGAGGGCATCCGATGGCACCAGTTCATCTTCGGGCACCGGTGTGCCCTTTGTCCTCACGAGGTCGTGCATGGCGGCCAGATGGGCGGTGAAATCGGCCGCGCCGGCGCTATCGAGATCCGCATCGAGGAGGGCATCGATGGCATTCAGCTCGTCGAGGACGGCCGCATCGAGCCGCCACTGGCCTTCGCCCATGAGACGGACGATCACCGGGACGCTCCGGAGGGGCCGCCGAGCTCGCGCGGGCGTTCGACGGTGATGGTCTGGGCGCGAAGGCGTTCCAGATCGGCGTCGATGCTGGTTTCGGCGACGAGGGTGTCGAACTCACGGTCGAAGGCGGCGCGGTCGTCGAGCTGGTCATCGAGGACGCCTTCGCTGACGAGGTCTTCGAGGGCGCGGCCGCGGGCACGGAGCTGGGCTGTGTGTTCCTCGGCGCGGCGGAGGGAGTAGGTGGCGTCGGCGCCTTCTTCGGAGAGGCCCGTGACGGCTTCGTTGATGCGGACGTTGGCCCGGGCTGCGGCGTACTGGGCCTTGAGTACCTCTTTGCGCGTGCGGAAGGCATCGAGCTTGGCCTGGAGCCGGCGTTCGGCGGCCACGAGGCCAGCCTCTTCGGCCTGGAGCTTGTGGACCTGGGATTCGAAGTCGCGGATGCGGGCTTCGGCGGCAGCCTTGCGTTCGAGCGCGGCGCGGGCGAGGTCATCACGGACGGCGCGGACGTGTTCGAGCGCTTCGGCTTCGAACACGGGCAACTGGCCGCGGAGGT
>CALFYR010000383.1 GCA_937954195.1 uncultured Dehalococcoidia bacterium | reverse complement strand
CCCAGCCTCCTTATCGCCCGCAATCGCCACATCCGCCGCCACCGCATTCAACGACACTACCAGCTTCACCAGAGCATCCACCGTAGCATCCGGCAGCGCGAAACCAGGCATGCCCGCCGCCGGCACACCCTTCACAATGATGCTCCGCAACTGCTGCGCCGAACGCCGCCGCAATCGCGAATTGCCCGACAACCCCGGCCCCTGCTGCGACCCCCGCGCATCCAATCCGTGGCATCCCGCGCACAGCTTGTCATACGTCGGCCGAATATCCGTACCCTGTCCCAGGGCACTCAAAGACAGCAGAGCCAGGAAAACCAACATTCGTGTAGCCATCATTCTGATTCTGTGATTACACCACAGCGCCCGCTATCATGGTTCCTTCATGTTCGTTTTCCTCTTCCTCTGCGCGCTGCTCCCTCTGCACGCCCAAGGACCGTCCGAACCCAAGCCCCCAACCACCCCCCCAACTACCGAGGAAGCAAAGCCCGTCCCGCCCGAAGCCGACGCCCGCAAGCGTGTCGAACTCAACCTCCTCGGCAAAGCCGACACCAGCGCCGGAGAAAGCCGCCGCAACGAAAACATCCAGTTCAACCTCATCGACAACAACGCTCTCAAGGAACTCAACATCCGCCTCGGAGCCAGCGCCACCATCGTCCAGGAATTCTCCCCTGCCCGCACCTACTTCGGCAGCGAATTCGGCAACGCGCCCTCCGCCGTCCTCGCCCTATCGCCCGCCACTAGGCTCGGCTGGCACGGCAACCTCTTCTTCAATCACCTCAACAGTGTCTTCAGCGCCCGCTCCTTCTTTCAGGTCGGCCCCGTGCGCCCCGCACTCGAACATCGCTACGGCGTCCAAACCGGCCTCAAACCCTGGCGCGGTGCATACATCTCCTTCACCGGCGCCCAGGACAAACTCCGCGGCAACGTCAACGGCAACGTACTCGTCCCCCTGCTCGAAGAGCGCACCGCACTCACCAACAACCCCGCCGAGCGCGCTCTCATCTCCCGCTTCTTCGCCGCCTATCCCTTGCCCAATCGCGGCGATGTCTATTCGCGGGCCCTCAACGCCAACGCCCGCCAGACCATCGACAACAACGATGCCGGCATCCGCCTCGATCAGGATCTCTCCTCGCAAGATCGCCTCCTCCTCAACTACCAGTTCATCGGCCAAACCGTCGAAGCCTTCCAGCTCGTAGCCGGCCAGAATCCCGATACACGCACCAAATCCCATCGCGCCCGCATCACCTGGCTCCGCCAATTCAGCCCCGCCACCGTCCTCGCCGCCACTGCCGGCTTCGAACGTGTCGGCTCCCTCCTCGTCCCCGATGAAGGCGCCGTCGGACCCATGGTCTCCACCGCCGGACTCACCACTCTCGGCCCCACCGGCAACATCCCCATCGACCGCGCTCAAAACATCTTTCGCTACAGCGCGCAACTCGATCAAACCCGAGGCCGCCACAAGTTCATCGCCGGAGCCTCCCTCGCCCGCCGCCAGTTCAACGGCATCGAAACCGACACCCATCGCGGATACTTCTCCTTCAGCAACGACTTTGGCCGCACCGGCATCGAAAACCTCCGCCAGGGCACGCCCACGCAGTACATCATCTCCCTCGGCGACGTCTACCGCGGCATGCGCCAGTGGATGCCGGCTC
>CALFYR010000382.1 GCA_937954195.1 uncultured Dehalococcoidia bacterium | reverse complement strand
ATCAACACGGTGAAGTACCACGTCGCGAACATGCTGGCGAAGACCGGGCTGACCGACCGGAGCGAACTGCGGGATTGGCGGATGCCGCGGGAAGGTGGGGCGAACTGGTGGCTGCGCGCGGCGGTGAGCCTGGGGGCTTTGGGGGTCATGGTGGCGGCCTTGCTGGGGTTGCGATTGTTGCTGGGCAACGATGGTGGAGGTCGCGAGGCCTGGTTGGTGTATGCCGTCGACCCCGGAGCCGGTCGCGGTGAACAGCTCGTACTTCAAGAGGCCGTGAGCGGCAGGCAGAAGGAGTTGGTCGCCGAAGATGGCTGGATCTTTGTGCTGCCGCAATGGTCGCCGGATGGCGAGTATCTCGCCGTCGGCGCTGTCCACTCCGCGAACGACAAGGTGGAAGTTCGAGTGTACGAGCGCGATTCGCTGACGCTGCACGCCACCGTCGAAGGCGTCATCGAACCGTATTGGTCGCCGGATAGCGCGCGGCTCGCGGGCGTGGGACCCGATGCCGTCACGATCGTCGACGTTAATGGGAACGTCATTTCGACCTCCTCCCAGCCTTCTGGCCAACGGATCGGAACGACCGAGTGGAGCCCGGACAGCATCTGGTTCGTAATCGGGGGAACGACAGCGTTGCACATGTGGCACCGTGACGGGGGCCAACAGGACGTCGACACGATTGACCTTCCCTGGCCCTGGCCACCTCTCGCCGTCGGGATGGTGTACTTCGACGCATCGTCCGACGCGATGCTGGTGCCGACTGGTCCGGGAGCTCGGAGTCATCCTGTGTACGGATCTCTGGATTTGGACAGCCTTGTGCTCACGCTTCGCGACACACGCGACGAGTCGCGGTTCGAACGGGCGCTCTCCGAACAAGCAGCATTCGCCGCAACCGCGCCGGACCGCATCGTTCTGGGTTCAGTTTTTTCGGTTGACGGGCGGGGCCTTTATCACGCGATGGCGCCTTCGAACGAGCCGGCACTTGCCGATGAAGCGACGGTTCTTGTCGTTACTGGTGCTGGCGAGTTTGAAGTTGCCTTTGACGGAGTCTTCGGCGCAACGCGGTTGGCCCCATCCCTTGTACTGGTCGGCGATTGGCCGGACTTGCCACGGGTCCAGCCGTCCCCCACCCCAGACCTCTAGCGGTCGCCCGCCCAGGCGAGCAGCCGCTCGCGATCCCACGTGTTCACGATCCGGTCAGTCGGTACCTCGCACTCTTCCGCGCGGGCGCAGCCGTGGGACTGCCAGTCCATCTGGCCGGGGGCGTGCGCGTCGCTATCGATGCTGAAAAGGCATTCCATCTCGACCGCTAGTTTCAGCAGGCGGCGCGGCGGGTCCAGCCGCTCCACACGCGAGTTTATCTCCACCGCCTTGCCGAACATGCGGCACGCTTCAAAGACGATCTCCGGGTCGAACTCGGACTCGGGCCGCTGTTTGCCTTCCACGTAGCGGCCGGTGCAGTGCCCGAGGATGTCCATGTTGGGATTCGCGATGGCCACCGCCATCCGAGGCGTCATCTGGTCCGATGGCATGCGGAGCTTGCTGTGGACGCTCGCGACCACGATATCGAGCTCGGCCAGCAGGTCCGGCTCCTGATCGAGGGAGCCGTCGTCCAGGATGTCGACTTCGATGCCGCTGAGGATGCGGAATGGCGCCAGTTCGGCGTTCAACTCCTTGAGCACGTCGAGCTGCGTCCGGAGCCGCTCCGCTGTGAGCCCGCGGGCAACCGTGAGGCGCGGCGAATGGTCGGTGAGCACCATGTACTCGTGGCCCAGCGCAATCGCGGTTTCGGCCATCTCCCGGATGGGGCTGCCGCCATCGGACCAATCGGAATGGACGTGGCAGTCGCCTTTGAGGAGCGCGCGGAGGGCCCGGCCGTGTTCCGGTGGCCAGGAGGCGGCCGCCGCCTCTTCCAGCCGCGCGAGGTAGGCGGGCACTTCGCCACGTACCACTTCGATGATGACGCCCGCGGTCACATCGCCGATTCCTTTGTGTTTCGTGAGGGTTCCGGTCTTTGCCGATGCCTCGACATCGGCGGGATCGAGGTCACGCAGCACCGCGGCGGCGTTGCGGAACGCCTTCACGCGATAGGAGGGTTCGTTGTTTCGTTCGAGCAGAAAGGCGATGCGGTTGAGAGCGGCGATTGGGTCCACGAGGGCAAGCATACCGGCGACGCTTTGAACCTCGCATCGCCATGGGACACAATGCGGGCCACATGACACCACCGCCCGTTTCCGAGCGCGACCACGCATCCCTCACCCGCTACCTGCTCAGCTTTCGATGGCCATTTCGCAACGAAGCGATCCATCAGATCCTGGTCGATGGCGGCCTGCCGCTCTGGCGACAGGTGCTGCGCTTCGTGCCGAACCCGAAGGAGCGCGGCCAGGCGCTCGAACTCGGTAGCCCGCCATTCCATATCACGCTCCTGCTCCAGCGCTTCCGGAACTATGACCTCTCGCTGACGGGGTACGCGGCCGACGGCCGGCCGGAGATCGAGCAGACGCTCGAGAGCCCGGAATACGAAGAGACCTACACGTTCCGGTGCACGTGCTTCAACGCCGAAGGCGACCGATTCCCGTACGACGACAACACGTTCGACCTGGTGACATGGTGCGAAGTCATTGAGCACCTGACCGAGAACCCGGTGCACACCCTCGCCGAGGTGCATCGCGTCCTGAAGCCCGGCGGCGTGCTCGTGATCTCGACTCCGAACGCGAGCCGCGCCGACTCGATCGTCAACTTCCTCGTGGGCCGCAACATCTACGACCCGTACCACCTGGGTGCGCCGCTCAAGGGTTCCCGCCACAGCCGCGAGTACACGCTCGCCGAACTGACCGGTCTTCTGGAAGGGTGCGGCTACTCGATCGATCGTGCGGCCGACATCGACATCTATCCGCCGGAAGGCCGCAACCGCAAGGTGTTCCGATGGTTCATGAATAACGTCGCCGCCCGCTTCACCAAGGGGCACTACAAGTACCACCTCTTCGTCCGAGCACGGAAGACCGAGCAGCCATTCCGCTGGTACTTCCCGGAGAACCTGTTCGACTACGGTCACCTGGCCTTCCACATGGCGCCGCGGGACGCCGAAGTGGTGTTCGGCCAGAACGACGCGATTCACACCGCGATGGGCTGGGATACGCTGAAGACCGCAGCGGACGGCCGAAGCTTCCGGCGGTGTGGAGATGTCGGCGATGTGTACCTGCTATCAGAAAAGAAGCTGAAGTCGGCGACGGTTACGCTCGCGAACGGCAAGGGCGAAGCTCAGGCCTGGCACGACAATGGCGGCGACCTGGTACACCTGGGATCGATGACATTCGATGCCACGGATGGCCGTTGGACGGCTGTGACCATCCCGCTTTCGGACAAGTATGAACCCGGGAACCAGCTCCATGTACGGTTGGATGTGCCGGGAGGGGTGGATGTCGCGCGAGTGACCACTGCATAACAGCACCGAGCAAGTTAACGCCGCGCAATTGCCTACTTACTTTCGCCTTTGCTAGGATTTTCCAAAGGCGGCGTGGGTATGGATGCATCGTCCGTTCTCGTGCTGAATCAAAACTACGAGCCGCTCAACGTTTGCAATGTGCGGCGCGCGCTCATCCTTGTGCTCCGCGGCAAGGCCGAAGTTATCGAATCAGCCCGGTCCGCCTTCCATTCAGCCCGCGCGACGTTCGTCCTTCCGTCGGTCATTCGCCTGGTCCACATGATCAAGCGGCCACGGCCGAAGGTGCGCCTGACCCGCAAGGAGATTTTCGCGCGAGACAACTGGCAGTGCGTCTACTGCGGCCGGCACACGCGCGACCTGACGCTCGACCACGTGGT
>CALFYR010000381.1 GCA_937954195.1 uncultured Dehalococcoidia bacterium | reverse complement strand
CCAGGGCTAATGGCACTCCAATGAGCGGCGTGCCCGATAACACACGGGTGTCGAGTCACGGTACCACCGCATCCGCTGGCGGTATTTGCAGCCTGACGATTCCACGGACCGTCACTACGTAGCGTCTCCCAAGTGCCTGTTTGCGTTCGCGGACCTTCATCAGCCCAGGCAAACCCCGTGTCCGATTTCTCACAAAGCGGACCTATCGTAGTCCATTTGTACGTCCAAGGTGTCAACCTTACGGTCACAGTAGTGCTTGGCGCCGAAGGTACCTTTGCGGTCGTCTTACTTGCCACTTGGCGCACGCAGTATGAATCTATCATGTTCGCTATTCAGCAGTTGTTTCCATAGTTGATCATGTATGTCATGCCAGTGACATAGGCGTTGGATGCGGAGTCTGCTCTTGCCACACCCGGGAGTGTGGCCGAGAACAAAAGAACTGAGACAATCACCAAGGATCGAACTAGATGCATATACCACCTCACTCGGCAGAAGATAGGAATTACGCATCGGCGCCACAACCCCGCTTTTCGGCCCCCACCGATCATCGGGGGTCACCCTCCCCGCTCCTGTCGTTCCCACACCCACTTGGCCAGTTCCACTCGGCCATGGATGCCCAGCTTCGCGTAGATGTTGTCCAGGTAGCTCTTGACGGTCGCTGGGCTGAGCCCGAGTTCCGTCGCTACCTCTTTGTTGACGCGCCCCTCCGCCGCCAGCACGGCCACCTCCCATTCGCGTCCCGTCAACGGTTCGTAGTTTTCCAACAATGTGTCCTCCCGCTCCCCGCTCCCCGCTCCCCGCTCCCCGCTCCCCGCTCCCCGCTCCCCGCTCCCCGCAGCGAATGATGCGCCGTTATACCACAGCCGAGAATGGCTCATCTACCAATACAACGTAACCCACGACGCCGCGGTTTCATTCGTCGTTAGTCTTCAGCCCGGGCACGCGGCACTCGGCACGCGGCACTCGGCACTCGGCACTCGGGCCTCCGGCGATTCCTCATACCTCCACAAACGGTATACTTAGCCTAGCGATTTCCCCCGCCCACGAATCGCCCGGAGCTGCCCTTGTCCATCGAACCAACCTCGAATATCCGCCCCGTCCAGATCGAATCCGAGATGCGCACGAGCTACCTCGATTACGCCATGAGCGTCATCGTCTCGCGCGCCCTCCCGGATGTCCGCGACGGCCTCAAACCCGTCCAGCGGCGCATCCTCTGGGGCATGTTCGAAGGCGGCGCACGGGCCGGTACCGCCTACCGGAAATCCGCCGCCACCGTCGGCGATGTCATGGGCAAGTACCACCCCCATGGGGACCAGGCGGTCTACGACACGCTCGTCCGCATGGCCCAGGATTTCTCGCTCCGCTACCCCCTCGTCGATGGCCAGGGGAACTTCGGCTCGGTCGATGGCGACCCGCCCGCGGCCATGCGCTACACCGAAGCCCGCATGTCCGCCATCGCGGAAGAAATGCTCGCCGATATCGACCAGAACACGGTCGATTTCGAACCCAACTACGATGGCCGCCACGAACAGCCGAGCATCCTCCCATCGCGCATCCCGAACCTTCTGCTGAACGGCTCCTCCGGCATCGCGGTCGGCATGGCGACCAACATCCCGCCCCACAACCTGGGCGAACTCGCCGACGCCATCTCACTCCTCATCGAAGAGCCCGAGAGCACGACGCTCGATGACCTTCTCCAGATTGTGAAAGGCCCCGACTTCCCGACCCACGGCATCGCACTCGTCGGCAAAGAATCAGCGCAGGTGCGCATGGCCTACGGCGAAGGCCACGGCAAGGTCACGATGCACGCCCGCACGTCGATCGAAGAATCGAGCCGCGGCCGCACCGCCATCATCGTCACCGAACTGCCCTACCAGGTGAACAAGGCGCTCCTCGTCGAAAAGATCGCCGAACTCGTGCGCGACAAGAAGATCGATGGCATCGCCGACCTGCGCGACGAGTCCGACCGCACCGGCATGCGCATCGTCATCGAACTGAAAAAGGAAGGTTCCGTCACCCAGGTGAAGAACCTCCTCTTCAAGCACACGGCGATGCGCTCGAGCTTCTCCATCAACATGATGGCGATCGTCGATGGCGCCCCTCGCCGCCTCGGCTTGAAGCGCGCGCTCGAACTGTTCATCGACCACCGCCGCGAAGTCATCCGCCGGCGCACCGAATACCAGCTCGAAAAGGCGCGCGAACGCGAGCACGTGCTGCAAGGCCTGCTGAAGGCGATCGAGATGCTCGATGCGGTCATCGTGACCATCCGCGCTTCGGAATCCGCCGCTAACGCGCTCGAACTCCTGCAGGGCGAAGGCACCATCGTGGCCGACCGGCTGCCGGCGAACAGCCCGGCCGCACTCCGCCAGCTCACCCGGGAGAACCCGTTCACCTTCACCGAGGTCCAGGCCCGCGCAATCCTCGATATGCAGCTCCGCCGGCTTGCCGCGCTCGAACGGCAGGCGCTCCTGAGCGAGTACGAGGAGCTCATCAAGAAGATTGCCGAGTACGAAGACCTGCTCGCCAACCCGCGCAAGATCGACTTCCTCATCCGCGACGATATGCAGGAACTGAAGAAGAAGTACGGCGATGCCCGCCGAACCGAAATCGTCGAAGCCGACCCGGAAGACTTCCGCGAAGAGGACCTGATCGCCCACCAGGACAGCGTCATCACGCTTTCGATCCGCAACTACATCAAGCGCATGCCGCTCGAGGAGTTCCGGCGGCAGCGGCGTGGCGGCCAGGGAGCGCGCGGCGCACCCACCCGCGAAGAAGACGCCGTGATGAAGCTCGCCGTCTGCGATACGCACGACAACCTGCTCTTCTTCACGAACAAGGGGAAGGTCTACCACCTCCGCGCCTACGACGTGCCCGACACGAAGAAGCAGGCGAAGGGCCTCCCGATCGTCAACCTCATCGATATCGAAGGCGGCGAGCGGGTTACCACCATCCTCACGGTGAAGAGCTACGAGGCGGACTTCATCCTGCTCGCCACCCGGATGGGCGAGATCAAGAAGACGTTGCTCAAGGAGTTCGAAGAGGTCCGCCGCAACGGGAAGATCGCCATGGACCTGGAGCCAGACGACGAACTCATCGCCGCCCGCATGGCCACGAACGACACGAACGTCATCCTCGTCAGCAGCGAAGGCCAGGCGATTCGCTTCAAGATCGATGACCTGCGCCAGGCCAGCCGCACCAGCGGCGGCGTCCGCGGTATGCGACTCACCAACGGCGGCTACATCGTCGGCGTCGAAACCACGGACGAAGGCCCGCACCTGCTGATCATCTCGGAGAAGGGCTTCGGCAAGCGCACCCGCGTGGAGGAATACCCGACGCAGGGCCGCGGCGGCCAGGGCGTGAAGACGCTCAATATCACCGACCGCACCGGCAACGTTGCCGCCTGCCGCATGGTCATCCCGGGCCAGGACCTGCTCCTCGTCACCCGCGAAGGCATCGTGGTCCGCACCCAGGTCAACCAGATCAGCCTTATCGGCCGCAACACGCAGGGCGTCACCGTCATGCGCGTGGCCGAAGGCGACCAGGTTGCCAGCATCGCCTCGTTCGTGATGACCGACCGCTCGATCCGCGCCGATGGTGACGACGACGCCGTCTCAGCCAACGGCGCCGGCAGCGATGACGAATCGGTCCTCAACGAAACGCTCCCGATGGAGCTGGATGAGGACGCGGACGACGCCGGCGACAAATAGCGCCCTCACCGATTGTTAGGGATCCGCAACAGGACTTGCTAACCAGGGGTCGCGCCTGATTCGGTGCGGCCCCTAGGTTGGAGGTCATGCGCGTTGGTTACCACGCATCCCACGAGCAGTTTCCGCCGGGCGACCTCCTTTGCCTGGTGCGCGAGGCCGAGGCCGCCGGCTTCGAACACGCCATGTGCTCGGACCACATCGCGCCCTTCACCCCTGACCAGGGCGAGAGCGGCTTCGCGTGGTCGTGGCTCGGCGCCGCGCTTGCCTCAACAACGCTGACCTTCGGGACGGTGAACGCCCCGGGGCAACGCTATCATCCGGCCATCATCGCCCAGGCCATCGCAACCCTCTGCCAGATGTTCCCGGGGAGACTCTGGGTCGCCTTCGGCAGCGGCCAGTACATCAATGAACAGCTCACCGGCGAGGGCTGGCCCACCAAGGACGTTCGCAACGAACGCCTTCGTGAGTCGGTCGAGCTGATCCGCGAGTTGCTTCGCGGAGAGACGGTCACCCACCACGGTCACGTCACCGTCGAGGACGCGCGCCTCCACTCGCTCCCCGAAACCATGCCCGCGCTCGTGGCCGCGGCGATTACGCCGGAGACCGCCGAATGGGCTGCGAGCTGGGCCGACGGCCTCATCACCGTCTA
>CALFYR010000380.1 GCA_937954195.1 uncultured Dehalococcoidia bacterium | reverse complement strand
CGGCTTCGCGTGGTCGTGGCTCGGCGCCGCGCTCGCTTCGACAGACCTGTCGTTCGGGACCGTGAACGCTCCGGGCCAACGCTATCACCCGGCCATCATCGCCCAGGCCATCGCCACCCTCGGACAGATGTTCCCGGGCAGGATCTGGGTCGCGTTTGGGAGCGGGCAGTACATCAACGAACAGCTCACCGGCGAAGGCTGGCCGACCAAGGAAGCCCGGAACGAGCGGCTGGCAGAATCGGTGACAATCATTCGCGCGCTCCTGCGCGGCGAGACGGTAACCCATCACGGTCACATCACGGTCGAAGACGCGCGCCTCCACACGCTCCCGGAAGCCATGCCGATGCTTTTTGCCGCGGCAATCACGCCGCCAACGGCCGAGTGGGCAGCGAGCTGGGCCGACGGCCTCATCACCGTCTATCAGCCCGAAGGGCGGATGGAAGAGACGGTTGCCGCCTTCCGGCGAGGTGGCGGGGCGGACAAGCCCGTGTACCTCCAGGCCCAACACGGCTTCGGGCCTTCGTTCGACGAGGCGCTGGAAGATGCGACCGCGCGATGGGGCCAGGCGGTACTGAGCAGCCACGTCCTCACCGACCTTCGCTACCCATCCCAAATCGACGACGCCGCATCGTGGGCGAACCCCCACGAAATCGCGGCTCGCGTCCGCGTCTCGCCGGACCCGGCGCAACACCTGGCATGGCTCGAGGAGTACCGCGAGGCCGGGTTCGATGCCGCCTACATTCACAACGTTTGCCGTTGGCAGCGCGAGTTCATCGAAGCCTTCGGGCGCGACGTGCTACCGCGGCTCACGCGTTAATTCCGACAGGAGACCGTCCCATGGGCCTGCACGACCAGTGGTACAAGAACGCCATCATCTATTGCCTGGATGTCGAAACCTTCGCCGATGGCAACGGTGACGGCGTTGGCGATTTCCGCGGGCTCTGCAGCCGTCTGGATTACCTCTCCGGCCTCGGAATCACGTGCATCTGGCTCATGCCCATCTTCCCGACTCCCAACCGCGACGACGGCTACGACGTGGCCGACTACTGCACGATCGACCCGCGACTCGGCGACATGGCCGATTTCAGCGAGTTCATCCTCGAAGCGAAGGAGCGCGGCATCCACGTCATCATGGACCTGATCCCGAACCACACCTCCGACCAGCACCCGTGGTTCCAATCAGCCCGAAAAAGCCCCAAATCTCCCTACCGCGACTACTACGTGTGGCGCGAGGACGAACCCGGCGATACCAGCGACAAGGTGGTCTTCCCGGGCGAGCAAGACGGTATCTGGAGCTACGACGAGGAGGCGAAAGCCTGGTACCTGCACCGCTTCTACCACTTCCAACCCGACCTGGAGTATTCGAATCCCACGGTCCGCGATGAGTTCCGCCGAATCATGGGACTCTGGCTGCAGATGGGTGTCGATGGCTTCCGCATCGATGCCGCGCCGTTCCTGATGACGGACCACGCCAGCCCCGAAATCGGATTTGAGTACCTGCATCAGCTGCGCGACTTCGCCTCGGTTCGAAAGGGAAATGCGGTACTCCTGGGCGAGGTGGATGTCGGCCTCAGCACGCTCGCCGACTACTTCGGTTCGGGAAACGCGCTGCAGGCGCTGTTCAACTTCACGATGAACCGCTACGTCTTCCTAGGGCTCGCCCAGGAAAGCGCCGACCCCATCCGCTTCGGCCTCGACCAGCTCCCCTCCATCCCCGGCGAGGGGCAGTGGGTCAACTTCCTCCGCCACCACGATGAGCTGAACCTCGCCCGCCTCACGAAGATGGAACGCGAGATCATCTTCCAGGCGTTCGGCAACGACTCGGAGTACCAGGTCTACGACCGTGGCCTGCGCCGCCGGCTCGCGCCAATGCTCGACGGCGACCTGCGTCGCATCAAGCTCGCGTACAGCCTCCTCTTCAGCCTGCCGGGCGCTCCGATGATCTTCTACGGCGAGGAGATCGGCATGGGCGAGGACCTTGGCCAGCCCGCGCGCATGGCCGTCCGCTCGCCGATGCAATGGACATCCGGGATCAACGGTGGGTTCTCCCCGGCGCCGAAGAAGGCGCTCGTCCGGCCCGCGGTCGAAGATGAGGGATTTGGGTATCGCCATGTAAACGTGGCGGACCAGCGTGGTGAGCGGGACTCGCTCCTCAACTGGATAACCGGGCTGCTGCGCACACGCCGCGAATGCGCCCAGATCGGGACCGGCCGATGTGAGCCGTTCGAAACCGGGAAAGATGCCGTGCTCGGGCTGCGCTTCGAAGACGAAACCGGATGCGCCCTCCACATCGTGAACAACCTGAGCGGCAAGAAACAGGCGATCTCCCTCGCAATCCCCGATGAGTGCCGCGGCGATACGACCGAACTCTTCGCCGATAGCCACTACCCGGCGGT
>CALFYR010000379.1 GCA_937954195.1 uncultured Dehalococcoidia bacterium | reverse complement strand
GCTGGTCGACTTGTTCGGCAGATACGCCAGGTTGCAGCGCTTGCAGTGCGGCATCTTCGCAAGCTCGGCATCGAAGGCCGGCAGGCTCTCCGGGATGGATTGGTCGCGGTCTTCGGTCGCGTTCATAGGCTCCATTCCCTCCGTTCTCACTCAGTATGCGGCAAGCTCGGACTATACGCTCGCCGAACCTAACGAATTCCTACGCTGTTCCAACGGAACAAACCAGCGCCCAACTTCGTCTTTACGAAGGCGAGCCTGGTTGCGAACCCATCGCAATTAGGACAAATGTGTTGCCGCCCCGCCCCCGGGGGTTTACGTTGTACTGTGAGTACGGAGCCTCAGGGGTGGCCCGTGCGTCGAGGAAGGGACAGATACCACCAGTGGCCGTAGTACCCGGTACTCATAAGCCTGCCCAGAAACCGCTCGTCGGATTCTATCGCTGGCGTGTTATCAGCCTCGAACTTTTAGGCACGGCCGCCATCATGGTGGTCTATTTCCTGTTGCGCGGCATTCGCCCGGACGACGTTGACGGCGCCGTGGCCCGCAGCCTCCACCTCATCCGCTTCGAACAGCAGCTTGGGCTCTTCCAGGAGGCGCGCTGGCAGGCGGCGTTCCTCGGTCATGGTTGGCTCATGAGCGTGGCGAACTGGATTTACGCGTGGTTCCACTACCCCGTGATGCTCGCCATCGGCCTGTGGCTCGTTGTTAAGGACCCGATTCGTTTCCGCTTCGTCCGGAACGTGATGCTGGTCTCGGCCACCATCGGCATTCTTTCCTACTGGATCATCCCGGCCGCTCCCCCGCGCCTGATGGAAGCCTATGGCTACGACTATGGGTTCATCGATACGGTCCACGGAGCGACGAGCGACGTGAACTACTTCCAGCCCGGCCCCTTCGTGAACGACTACGCAGCCCTGCCGAGCTTCCACTTCGGGTGGATCCTGCTCTCTTCTATGGCAGTGTGGACGAACACCACGAGCCGCATCGTCCGCGCCGGCGCCATCATGATGTCGGTCATCATGTGGTGGGCCGTGACGGTAACCGGCAACCACTACTTCTTCGATATGGCCATGGGCGGCGCGGTAGTGGTCCTCTCCTGGATGTTCGTTGGAGCCATGGGTGACGTGCATCTGCGGTCGCTCCCTTCGGCCACCGTTGCCAAGTCAAGGGAGTTGGCCAGGCGGCTGCCGCTGCGCGGGCGCTAGACCATCCCTTGTTTCGAAACGATTGAAGCCCGCCATCTCTGG
>CALFYR010000378.1 GCA_937954195.1 uncultured Dehalococcoidia bacterium | reverse complement strand
CATTGGGCTTGTTGGGTCGCAGTTCATCGGGAACCTGTATTGCCATTCGCTGCGTTCGGTGGAGGGCGCCGCGATCACGGCGGTGGCTTCGCCGAATACGGCGGCGGTGTTCGCCGAACGATGGAAGCTGCCGGCGCACTACAGCGACTGGCGAGAGCTGGTGGCATCACCGGAGATTGACGCGGTGGCGATTGCGACGCCGAACGACACGCACCGGGACATCGCCGTGGCTGCCGCGAAGGCGGGGAAGCATGTGCTCTGCGAGAAGCCGCTGGCGATGTCGCTGGCGCAGGCGGACGAGATGGTCGAGGCGTGCCGCGCGGCGGGTGTGGTGTTGATGTATGCCGAGAACCTGCTGTTCGTGCCGATGTATCAGCGGGTGCGGGAGCTTGCGCGGCGGGGTTCGATTGGCGAGCCATTCCTGGTGAAGCAGGCGCAGTGCCACGGGGGGCCGTATTCGCCGTGGTTCTGGGATGTGGATCGGGCGGGCGGGGGCGTGGTGCTCGATATGGGCTGCCACAGCATTAGCGCGATTTGCTGGGCGATGGGCGCCTGGCCGGAGGCGGTGACCGCGACGATGGGGCGGTATGCGCACGCGGAGAAGGGCCTCGGCGAGGACCATTCGACGGTGATGCTGCACTTCCCGGGGGGCGCGCTGGGGATCGCGGAGAATTCGTGGGCGATGCCGGGCGGAAATGACTACCTGGAGATGTACGGTCCGAAGGGGCGGCTGGTGGCGAACCTGGAACGTGGGCCGGCGATCTCGATGTACGTTGCGCCCGAAAGCGAGACGGCGCTCGATCAGGCGACGCGGGCCGGGTGGCAGTACCCGATGTACGAAGAGGCATGGCAGTTCGGGTTCCCGCAGGAGTTGCAGCACTTCGTGGACGTGATCGCGGGACGGGCGGAGTTGCGTTCGAGCGGGGAGGACGGGCGGAAGGTGCTGGAGATCATCTGCGCGGCGTACGAATCGGCGAAGACTGGGCGGCGGGTGGAGTTGCCATTTTTCAGCACAGTGTCGAAACCGATCGACCATTGGTTGTAGGATTCGGAGGCATGACAAGGAGGGACAGACCTTGGGAGACGTAGCAGCGCGGCCGGCGATGACGGCCATATACGACGCGGTGATTGTTGGGGCGGGCTTCGCCGGGATGTATCAGCTCTACCGGCTGCGGGAACTTGGGATGAGCTGCGTGGTGCTGGAGGCGGGCGACGGCGTGGGGGGCACGTGGTATTGGAACCGGTACCCGGGCGCACGTTGCGACGTGACGAGCGTGGAGTATTCGTACAGCTGGTCCAAGGAGCTGGAGCAGGAGTGGGAATGGTCCGAGCTGATGGCGAGCCAGCCCGAGATCGAGAAGTACCTGAACCACGTGGTCGACCGGTTCGACCTGAAGAAGGACGTGGTGTTCCAGACGCGCGTGGAATCGGTGCACTACGACGAAGCGGCGAACCGGTGGACGTTCAAGACCAACCGTGGCGATGTGCTCACTTCGAAGTACGCGATCATGGCGACGGGTTGCCTTTCGATGCCGCTGATGCCGGACTACGAGGGCATCGACGAGTTCAAGGGCGTTTCGGTGCAGACGAGCCTGTGGCCGAAGGAAGGTGTTGAACTCGAAGGGAAGCGGGTGGCGGTCATCGGGACGGGGTCATCGGCGGTGCAGTCGATCCCGGAGATCGGGCGTGTGGCGAAGGAGATGATCGTCTTCCAGCGGACACCGGCGTACACGTGGCCTTCGCCGAATCGCCCGCTGACGGCGGAAGATCAGGTCACGGTGAAGACGAATTACGAGTCGCTGCGCGAGCGGCAGCGGAACTCGGTGGTTGGCATTTCGGGAAGCTTCACGGGCGCGCTGATTGAGCCGCCGACGAAGAAACTGCTGGAGACACCTGAGGAAGAGCGGCGCCAGATGCAGGAGAAGTTCGGGTTCGTGGTGACGCGGATGTTCGCGGATGTCGCCACGAACATGGAGGCGAACGAACTCGCCCGCAAGATGTACGGCGAGCAGGTGCGGATGGTGGTGAAGGACCCGGTGAAGGCGGCGAAGCTGACGCCGACGGATTACCCCATCGGGTGCAAGCGTGGCGTGATTGACGCGGGCTACTTCGCGACGTTCAACCAGGACAATGTGGACATCGTGGACCTGCGCGAGGAGCCGATCGAACGGATCACGGAGCGTGGCGTGAAGACGTCGGCGCGCGAGTACGAGTTCGACGTGATTGTGTACGCGACCGGGTTCGATGCGATGACCGGCGCGCTCAACCGGATCGATATCCGGGGGCGCGATGGCGAGACCTTGAAGGAGCGGTGGGCGGAAGGCCCGCGGGCGTACCTGGGCTTGATGGTTTCAGGGTTCCCGAACCTGTTCACGATCACTGGGCCGGGGAGCCCTTCGGTGCTCAGCAACATGATGGTTTCGATCGAGCAGCATGTGGACTGGATCACCGGGGCGCTCGAGCACATGCGCTCGAATGGCATCGCAGGCATCGAGCCGGCGGAGGAGGCCGAGGAGTCGTGGATGGAACACGTGAACTCGGTGGCCACGGGGACGATGTACACGGCGGAGAGCTGCAATTCGTGGTACCTGGGCGCGAACGTGCCGGGGAAGACGCGGCAGTTCATGCCGTACATCGGCGGCGTGGGGCGGTACCGGAAGAAGTGCGATGAGATTGTGGCGAACGGGTACCAGGGGTTCGTGATGCAGCGGTAGGGTGCAGGGCGGAGCGTAGCTGCTGCCGGGCAGCTGGGCGCGCGGTTCACGATCCGCTTACTGCGTGCGCGGTTCCCCGTGGGGGTACCAGGGGTTCGTGATGCAGCGATAGGCCTTATCCGGGCAGAGCGTGGTTCCTGCCGAGCTGGGGGCGCGGGGTTCAAGATCCGGATAGTGCATGCCGGTTTCCGCCGGGGGATACG
>CALFYR010000377.1 GCA_937954195.1 uncultured Dehalococcoidia bacterium | reverse complement strand
CCGGACCGAAGCCGAGATGCTCGGCCGCGGTGAAGAACGAAAGAACGCCCGCGAAGAAGGCGTCATCTTCGAAATGCTCACCCTCCCCACGCGCATCATCGGAAACGATGAAGGTCGTGTCGTCGCCGTCGAGTGCCAGCGCATGGAACTCGGCGAACCCGATGAGTCCGGCCGCCGCCGCCCAATCCCCGTCGAAGGCAGCGAATTCATCATCCCTGCCGATGCCGTTGCCATCGCGATCGGCTACGGCGCCGACCCTGTCGTCCCCCAGACCACCTCTGGCCTGAAGGCCGACCGGAAGGCGCTCATCCAGGTGGATGCCGCGGGGCGGACATCGCGCCCCGGTGTCTTCGCGGGCGGCGATAACGTGAACGGTGCGGACCTTGTGGTGACAGCTCTTGCCGACGGCCGCCGGGCCGCCGAAGCTATCGGCGAGTACCTCAAGACGGTCCCGCCAAAGCGCCGCGCCTGAGAGGTATTACACACCGTTTACAAAACGGGACTGTCCATGCCACCCCCTCTGTACGTTCTTGAATGTGAGAACGTCCGAGGATCCGCATGAACAAGCCGCCTGTACTTAACGCATTTCTCCTACCGTCCGCCGAGCAATCCGCGCTGGGCTCCGTCGAGTCCTCCCTTTGGATGCGCCTGCTCCGGCCTGTCTCCTTCGCTCTCTGGCTTCTCATCTTCTGCGTGCAGGCCCAGGCGGCAATCTCCAGCGGGCTCACGGGCGCGAACATGCTCATCGCGTTCGCCGGAACCGTCCTCTTTGCCGGCGTTCACATGCAGTTCTGGTACGAAGAATCCGAACAGGGCCGCCGCTTCCACCGCGCCGTCGACCGCATGCGCGGCCGCATTTACGAAGACGACCTGACCGGTCTCCCGAACTCCCGGCACTTCGTCTTCGAACTGCGCCGCCAAATGATGCGCTCTGTCCGCAACGGCCGCGGCTTCTCCCTCGTCCTCACCGATTTCGGCGGCTACGACAAAGTGAAGCCGAACGAAAGCAAGCTCCTCCCCGGTGTCAGCCGCGCAATGCGCCACGCAGTCGGCGATGGAGACTTCGTTGCCCACCTCCAGGGCCCCATCTTTGCCGCCATCCTCAGCGATGACCAGGACCAGACCGCAGCCCAGAAGGCGGATTCGCTCTTCCCTGCTCTTGGCTCCTGTATCCCGCTCGAATACGCGAACCAGTTGTTCCCCGTCGTCAGCCTCAGCGGCTACGAAGGCGAACTCGAAGTCCGCGACTTCCTCCGCCGTGCCCAGCGCGACCTCGTGAGCGCCCGCGCCAACGGCCCCCACCTCAAGGCCGACGCCCTCAAACGGCGCGCCGAAACCGCCGCTGCCTGACCACCCAACCTCTTTCCG
>CALFYR010000376.1 GCA_937954195.1 uncultured Dehalococcoidia bacterium | reverse complement strand
CGTGATCACATCGTACTACCCTAATGCCGGTAAGGGCGAGGACCGGCTGAATTACAAGATCGAGTTCTACGCGGCATTCCTCGATCACGTGAATAACCTGAAGGCCCAGGGCAAGAAGCTGATCTTCATGGGCGACTTCAACGTGGCGCACAACGAGATTGACCTCGCGCGCCCGGACGAAGCCCTGAAGGGCACCGGGTTCTTGCCCGTGGAGCGGGAGTGGATCGGCCGGATCATCGAGAACGGGTACGTCGATACGTTCCGGACACTCCACCCGGAAACGCGCGATGCGTACAGCTACTGGGACGCCTGGCGCGACCGGCGCGCGCGGAACATCGGCTGGCGGATCGACTACGTGTTCGTGAGCGAGGAACTGATGCCACTGGTGAAGCGGGCGTACATCGCCTCGGAGGTGATGGGTTCGGACCACTGCCCGGTGGGGATTGAGATGGAGGTTGGGGGGTGAGGGGTATACTGGGGGCATGACCGCCCGGAAGCGGTCTCGGAATCCGGACGAACCAGTGTTGCTCCGTTCACTCGGAGGTTCAGCGCTTTCGCGACTCGCTCACGGCTCGGCCACCGACGATTTCGGAGGAAGACTTTGCCTCCCTGCTCCGAGGGATCGATGATTCCATCGCTGGCAAAGGGATTCCGCATGACGAGGCGATGCGGGAGGTTCGACTCGATGAGCGGTATACTGAATTCATGACCGCCAAGGAACGCCTGATCGCGTTGGTTGATACTTTCGACGAGCAGTCCGCCGAGTACGCTCTCCAAGTCCTTGAAGACGAGTTGGCACCCAGATTGGAGTTGACCGAGGCTCAGCGGGCTTCGGTGGAGCGGGGCCTGGCGCAGCTTGCCCGAGGCGAGGGAATCCCGCACGCCGAGGTGGTTCGCAGTCTCGGCCTCGATCATTGACGCCGGTTGTCTGGTCCCCGGAGGCACGTGAAGCGTTGAGGCAGATCAAAGCACGTCTCAACGAACTGTCGCCCGGATCCGGTGATCGCTTGGGTGTCCGCGTCGAACGCAGAATCTCGCACCTGTCCAGCTTTCCGGAGTCGGGGCGGATTGTCCCCCAGTTCGGAATGCGCACTCTGCGAGAGACGATCGTATCGCCGTACCGGATCCTCTACCAGGTAGCATCTGAGGGCGTCCAAATAGTCACCATCTTCCATGGCGCAATGGAGCTGGAAATGGACGGCTAGATCCCGCCTAGGGCGGTGGTAGCAGATAGCTATCAGCTTCGAAGTCCTCGATAGCCTGACCGCAAGCGTGCTGAATCACAAGCACCTGGCCATCGGCTATCGAGACGATATGGCGGCTGACGGGCGGAAAGAGGCTACCACCACCCCAAGCCACCGCCAGGACCACCAGGTGCTCGCCAGCCGGATAACCCGACGTAGGAACATCTGGCACATCGGCGACAGCCCACACCCCTTCCCAGTGTGCACCTGCGAATGATTCGGCGGCGAAATCGATCGAATCGCCGGTGACCATTCGGCCTTCGCACCCGGTCAATGGAAATGCTGGCAACGGCGTACCTTCGGTCACGTTTTCCGGACACTTCGGAGGACCGCCTAGCCCGGTCTCGTGGGTGCAGGGGACCTCATCGACTCGCATGATGGCCCGGAGGGCCGCGCCATCACGTTGTTCGAGTATGCCGAGAACGGAATCAACGTCCGGGTTTCCGGTTCGGGTTCCAGCCGGATGTACTGGAAACGTAGCCTCGGTCGTGGGAGTCGCCATGGGCGCGGTGGGCGACAAAGTGGCGATCGACATGGTCGCCGTTCGAGTAGGCGTTGGGTAGCCGTCATCGTTCGAACAAGCCCCCAGGGCAAGCGCCGGCACGACGATGGCGGGCAACCACACCCATGCCCGCCCTGGTCGAGAGATTGAAAGCCCCATGTAGCCATGCTACGAATTTCGGGGGGGGGTACAGACCAAGCTAGTTCAGCAGCTTTACCAGGTCCTTCGTCGCTTCGGCTGCCGCGACCACGCGCTGGCGCTCGTCGTCGGTAAGGGGGAGTTCGAAGGTGCGCTTGATGCCGCCTTCGCCGAGCTGGCAGACGGTGCCGCTGAAGACATCCTTGATGCCGTATTCGCCCTGGTGCCACACCGAGCAGGGGATAAGGCGGTTCTGGTCGAGGAGGATGGCCTCGGTCATGGCGATGGTGGCGGCAGAAGGGGCGAAGTAGGCCGACCCGGTCTTGTACAGCTCGCCGATTTCGGCGCCGCCACGCATTGCGCGGGCAACCAGCGCCTGGACCTTGTCGGCCGGGAGGAGGTCGGTGAGGGGGACGCCGCCGATGCGGGTCTGGGAGACGA
>CALFYR010000375.1 GCA_937954195.1 uncultured Dehalococcoidia bacterium | reverse complement strand
AGCGGCGAAGGCGTCAGCGGCACCATCTACGTCGCCGCGAATTTCCAGAGCGGCGTGGCGCGCCTGCAGGGGCTGCCCCCGGCGCCCGCCCAGCACCACTACCAGCTCTGGAGCGAGGGCCCGTTCGGGTCGCGCTCAGCGGCGGACTTCGTTGGCACCGAAGAAGGCGAACTCCTGGTCGAACTCCCCGCCCTCCCGAACGACATGACCCGCATGTTCGTTACCATCGAACCCGACGGTGCCACGGGCCAGGAGCCGACGGGCCCTGAGGTGATGTCCACGCCGCAATAGCCCGGTGGCGGCAGGCACGGCGCTTCGGCATGATGCGCCCATATGACTGACTCAGCCTTTTTCTCCCGGGATGGAGACGCCTTCATCCCCAATCGAGTGTGCCGTGGTCCCTGGGACCCCAATTCGCTGCATGGCCGCGTCATCGCCGGGCTCCTCGGCGGCGAGATCGAGCGCAACTACGGCGCGGACGACTTCCAGTTCACGCGCCTCACCATCGACCTCTGGCGGTTACCGAACTTCTCGCCGATCACGGTTACCACGAACATCCTGCGCGAAGGCAGCCGCATCAAAGTGGTCGATGCCGAGTGCTTCGCCGAAGGGAAGTCCATCGGCCGCGCCAGTGGCGTGCTCCTGAAGCGTGGCCAGCCCCACGAAGGCGACGTCTGGCCGGGCCCGCTGTGGGACATGCCGCACCCGGACACCATTGAGCCCGAGCAGCCGTCATCGATGGTCGGCGGCGATTGGAAGCCGATGTGGGAGACGCGTTCTCCCGGCGGGCGATCATTCGGGTTCGTTGGCAAGAAGCAGGTGTGGATGCGCGAAGTGCGCACGCTCCACGAAGGCGAACCCCTCACGCCGTTCCAGCGCGTGGCCCTCGCCGCCGATTTCGCCAGCCCGCTCGCAAACTCAGGCTCGACCGGCCTGGGCTACATCAACACCGACATCACGCTCTACCTCCACCGCCAGCCCGTGGACGAGTGGATCGGGTTCGAAGTGACGGCGTTCGGCGCATCCGAAGGCGTCTGCAACGGCGAGACACGCTTGTACGACACGCAGGGCCCCATCGGGCACAGCATCGTGGCGGGGTTGGCGCAGCGCCGGAAGTGACGCCCTATTTTGGATTTTGGATTGCCGATTTTGGATTCGCGCTAGCCAGATCGACAGAAGTTGTCGCGATCGGGTCCGTACCATAAGCCGGATGCAGATGATGAAGGCTGTGCAAAGGATTGCCCAACGCGACGATAACGAATGGAGCGGTTATCCTGATTCGTCTACGGTGCCCACGGGATCGCACCGGGCCGGGAACCACCCCGCCGATATCCCGTCCGGGCAATCCCGATTTCCGAGGTTCACGATGAAAGTCGTCTTTTTCGAAGACGTAGAAGGCACCGCCCTCGTTGGCGACGTGAAAGATGTGAAGAACGGGTTCGCCCGCAACTTCCTGCTGCCCCGTGGCATTGCCGGCCCCACCACGAAGGACAACATGCAGCGGGCGAACTCGCTCGCGCAGAAGGAACACCGCCGCCAGGAGAAGCTGGATGCGGAGGCCAAGGGCGTCAGCGGCAAGCTGGAAGGCCTGGAACTGACCATCGAAGCGCGCGTCGGCGAAACCGGCCGCCTGTTCGGCTCGGTTACCAACCGCGATATCGCCGAGGCCATCAAGGAAAAGAGCGGCGTCGAAGTCGATTCGCACATCGTGCTCCTGCCCGAACCAATCCGGGACCTTGGCCCGCGCCCGGTGACCGTGAAGTTCACCCGCAACGTCCTGGTCGAAGTGACAGTGGACGTAGTGCCGGACGAGGCTTCGAAACCTATCGTGGAGAAGCTGGAAGCCGAGCGCGCCGCGCAGGAAGCTGCCGACGCAAAGGCCGCCGCCGAAGCGAAGTACCGCGCCGAACACGGCGCCCCGGCTGCCGATAGCCTGGTGGCGCAGGCCGCCGCGAAGTTCGAAGCGGAGCAGGCCGGCAAGGCTGAGCCCGCCGCCGAAAACGCCGACGACGAGTCGGCAGAGGAATAACCAGGGAAGGAGGACGACAGGGACCGAAGCACGCCGCGCACCCCGCACGCTTACGCGCTTTCCGTGCCCCGGGTTCCTCCTTCACCCATGACACTCGCACCCCTCGAACGGCTCCCTCCCCACGATATTGAGGCCGAAGAGGCCGTCATTGCCTCGCTGATGGTCGATCCACAGGCGATGCTGGCGGTCGTTGGCATCCTCAAGCCCGTCGATTTCTTCCGTGAGAAGAACGGATGGGTGTTCGATGCGTGCGTCTCCCTGTGGAACCGCGACGAAGTGATCAACCAGATCACCGTCGCCCACGAACTGGCGACGAAGGACCTGCTGGAGGACGTCGGCGGCCAGACGTACCTGGCGGACGTTATTCGCCGGTTGCCGACCTCGCTCGGCGCGGAGTTCTACGCGCGCATCGTGAAGCGCGATGCGACCTACCGCGGGCTGATCCACGCCGCCACGGGCATCATGCAGATGGCCTACGAGGCGCCAGCAGAGATCGAAAGCGTGTTCTCGAAGGCGGAGAACCTGCTCCAGCGGCTGCGTGGCGGCGAGAACTTCCGAGACTTCGTCCACATCCGCCAGTTGCTCGACGCCTACCTGGACCAGGACCCGGACGAGATTGAGCGGATCGAGCTCTCGGCCATCCGCACCGGCTACAGCGACCTGGATACGCTGC
>CALFYR010000374.1 GCA_937954195.1 uncultured Dehalococcoidia bacterium | reverse complement strand
TAGTGCAGCGGAGCATCGACGTGGGTGCCGAGGTGCGTGGACATGCGGACGTAGTCATCGCCCCAGCCTTCGCCGTCGGGCAGGTCGTCCGGGGTGCAGCCGAAGATCTGGGACATGACGCGGGCGCCTTCGTCCTTCGGTTCGATGTGTTTCACGAGCGGGAAGAGTGGAGTCGCGCCAGCCCGTCGCTCCGGGGGGAGCCGTTCGATATCCGCGGGATCGACGAGGCGTGTGAGGTCGACGAGGTTCATAGCTTGAATACCACCTTGCCCATGGTCTGGCCATCTTCCATCGCCTGCTGGACTTCCGCGATGCGTTCGATGGGCTCAACCGTCGGCTGGTCGAGGGTCTCGGTCTCGAGCCATTGGGCGGTGAACTCTTCGGCACGCCGGTCGGCATCAGTGCCGCGGAACGGGATCTTGGAGAACGGCAGGATGGTGATGGAATCGTACGAGTTCTCGAAGAGGTTGATCGGCTCGACTCCGGCGGCGGTGCCGAAAAGCACCCATCGGCCCAGGCGCCGGATCACGCGGCGGTCGGTCTTGAGCGTCGCACCACCGACACCATTCAGGACGACGTGCACGCCGGCGGGAGCGGCTTCGGGGTGGAAGCCACGCGGCTTCACCCCGGCGATTTCGCCGACCGCGTCCACGTAGTTCGTCGTCTTGTAGTTGATGGCGTGGTCGGCGCCGTTTGCCTTCACGGCCTCGACCTTCTCATCTGATCCGCAAAGACCGATGACGGTGACGTTGTTGAAGCGGCGCTTGAGCACCTGGACGACCAGCGACCCAACGCCGCCGGCCGCCGCGTGGACGAGGACCGACTCACCTTCCTGCACGTTGGCCCACTCGTAGATGAGCATGTAGGCGGTGGGCATGTTCACCGGGTAGATGAGCGACTGTTCGAGCGAGACGCGATCCGGGACGCGGCGGAGGGCGCGCTCCGAGATGGCCAGGTACTCCTGGTAGGCGTTGCCCTGGGGCAGGCAGTACACGCGGTCGCCGGGTGCGAAGCGCGATGCACCCTCGCCGTTGGCGACGACGACACCCGCTGCTTCCTGGCCGGGGACAAAGGGCGGAGTGCGGCGGCGGACCGGGATACCGTTGCGGCCCATGATGTCGCCCCAGCGGAGGCCGGCGTATTCGACCTTGACCAGCGCTTCGCCGGGTCCTGGCTCGGGCTGGGGAAGATCGACGATGCGGAAGTTCTGGGCGGGTCCGTAGTCCTGGAGTTGGGCTGCTTTCATGTGGTTGGCCTCCTTGCCGTGTAAACGTTTACACTGTAATCGTTTACAGGCGGCGGATCGTAGGGCGATCCGCCGCGGATGGCAACCCGGAGGCAGGATGACCGTTTCCCAGCGCCGCGCGACGCTCCAGCAGGTGGCGGACAGGGCCGGAGTCTCAATTGCCACAGCGTCGCGCGCCCTGGCCGGGGCCGTTGCCTCCCAGGCGAGCGCGGAGCGAGTCTTCGCGGCGGCGTCGGAGCTCGGGTATGTGCCGAACGAAGCCGCCCGCAGCCTCCGCGCGGAGCGCACGATGACCGTGGGAGTCGCATTCTTCAGCCTGCGGCTACCGGGGGCGCTGGCATTACTCGAAGGCCTCTCCCGCGCCTTGGACGACGCGGGCTATACGCTGCTCATCGCCGATACGCGCGGCGACCGATCCCGGTTCGACACCATCCTTTCGCGGTTCCTGGAGCGAAGAGTGGATGCGCTCCTGTGTGTGAACCCGGACGGCGTGGGCCAGGTGATCGATCGGTACGACGAAGGAGGAGTGCCCGCGCTGGCGCTCATCAGCCGGGGCCGGGGGGCGCGCGCGCTCCCCCTGGCAACGCCTTCGCTCGAACCGGCCGCGAGTGACGCGCTGAGGCAACTGCAGCGGCTGGGCCATCGCCGCGTAGCGTTCTGGCTGCCGGGCGGCGAACGTGGGACGTTCCGGGCCATGTGGCGGCTCG
>CALFYR010000373.1 GCA_937954195.1 uncultured Dehalococcoidia bacterium | reverse complement strand
GAAGCGCACCAATTCATAGGCGTGCGCGTAAGCAAGCGCGGCACTCGGGGCAAACCACAACCGATCTGCGTAAGCCCGCGACGAGCCGTGCGGACGCCCGTGATGCTGCCTCGATGACCCCGGGTGCTGCTACATCGCCGCGCTCGCTCACGCGCGCGCCTATGATCTGCGAGTGTTTTCCGAGCCCATCGCATACTTCCTCACATGGACGGTCCATGGTTCGTGGCTTCACGGGGATCCGCGCGGGTCGGTGGACCATTCTCGGGATGGGCCAGTGCCGCTGGCCCGTGACGACTTCCTGGCCGGCTTCGAGCGACGGCGAATGAGTTCCGCCGAGCCACGAACGCTCGGAGACCGCAGCCGTGAAGTGATCGAATCCGCCATCGTGAGCGTTTGTCAGCACAGACGCTGGGATCTGATCGCGCTGAACGTGCGTACGAACCATGTCCACGCGGTTGTTCGGGCCGATGAGGTGGCTCCCGAACGGGTGTTGAACGACTTCAAAGCCTGGTCGACTCGGCGCCTCCGAGAGCTGGGTCTCGTGGGCGCAACGGACCGCATCTGGACCCGCCATGGAAGCACACGACGCCTCTGGAACACGGACGATGTCGTGAGTGCCCGCGCGTATGTGCTCTTCGGGCAGGGACATGCGCTTCCCGGAACCAGCTTCACACCGCCCGAAATCGAATCATAGGCGCGCGCGTCAGCAAGCGCGGGACTCGCGGCAAACCACAACCGATCCGCGTAAGCCCGCGATGCGCCGGCGCGGACGCCCGTGATGCTGCCTCGATGACCCCGGGTGCTGCTACATCGCTGCGCTCGCTACGCGCGCGCCTACGACTACGCCACGGCGTGGATGTCCAGGTTTCGCCCCTACGAACCCCCGTTGAACCGCGCGTGCTGGTACGCCCGCACCAGGTGGATGTCCTCGTAACTCACGCGGTCGCCGAGCTGTTCCTTCACCGGGTTGAGCTGCTGGAACGGCCGATCCCCGGTCGCCTCTCGGATGAGCGCCACCTTCTCCACCGGCACCAGGCCGTCCAGGTGCGGAATGGCGCCCTTGAGGATCAGGTCCGAAAGGTGCCCGGCGATCGTGGTCCGGGCCAGCGCCCGCGCGCGCGCCATCTCGTCGATGTCGCGGATACCGTCGTTGTACAGCGAAAGCGTCTCGCGCAGCGTGGGGCCGATGCCGTTCACCTTCCGCGCTTCCGAACGCGCGTAAAGCGTCGCCTGCCTCGGCGCCTCCGAACCCACGGCCGCCCGGGTGAGCGCGAGGAACGGCTCGCCATACTTCTCGAACTTCACCTGCCCCACGCCGCTCACGTTCAGCATTTCGGTGCGGTTGCGTGGGCGCCGCTTCGCCATGTCCCGTAGCGTGGCATCGCCGAACACCACGAACGGAGGCACGTTGTCGCGGTTCGCGAGCTCCTTCCGGATGGCGCGCAGCTGCTGGAAGAGGTCCTCTTCCTCCGCCCCGTGCAGCTCGGCCGGGGTCATCGCCCCGGCGGTGCAGGGGCCGCAGTTCCCGCAGGCCGGTTCGTGACCGTGGTCGCCGAAGTACTCGAGGATGCGCGCCCGCAGACACGTCCGCGAACGCGCGTAGTCTTCCATCGCGTCGAGCTTCGCGAACGAATGCTCGCGGTGCGCTTCGAGGCTCGCGGTATCGATGTCGCCTTCGCCATCCGGGCGCGTCGCCCATACCGAATACCCGCTACGGCCCGCCAGCCCCGATTCGACCAGCGCCTGCACCGCCGCGTTGAACCCCGGTTCGTCATCGCCTTCCATCACGTCGCGCACGTGAGTCCGGGCCCCGGCGCGCTTCACCAGCTCGCGGTAAATCTCGACCACCCGCGAGGCTTCCGGGTGGGCCATATCAATGAAGAACTCGCGCAGGCCCCGGTCCCGTCCGCCGTAGTAGAGGATGCAGCGGGCCGGTTCGCCATCGCGCCCCGCGCGACCCGCCTCCTGGTAATAGCTCTCCAACGAATCGGGCATGTCGTGATGAATCACCATGCGAACATCCGGCTTGTCGATGCCCATGCCGAACGCGTTCGTCGCCACAATCACCTTCAGCGTGTCGCGCGCGAACGCATCCTGGATGCGCTTGCGGTCGTGGTCTTCCATGCCCGCGTGGTAGCGCGCGCACTTCACGCCCGAACGCTGCAGGAAGTCGGTCACCTCTTCGACCCGCTTTCGGGTGCCGCAATACACAATCGCCGATTCGCCGCGCAGCCCGCGAAGCTCGTTCGCGATCGCCTCCGCCTTCTCCTTCAGGTTCGATGTCCGCTGCACCTCGAAATGCAGGTTCGGGCGGTCGAACCCCGCGACGTGCACCACCGGGTCCTTCAGCCCGAGGCGAAGGAGGATGTCCTCCCGGACGCGCGGGTCGGCCGTGGCGGTCAGGGCAACGATCGGCGGGTTGCCGATCCGCCCGCGCACACCCCCGAGTTCGCGGTAGCTCGGGCGGAAATCGTGGCCCCACTGGCTAATGCAGTGCGCCTCATCGATGGCGAGCAGTGCGATCCGCAGCCCCCGCAGGGCGGCCGTGAACGCGCCGTTTCCGAACCGTTCGGGCGCGACGTACAACAGCTGGAGCCTGCCTTCGGCGGCATCACTCAGCACCTGGCGCTGTTCTTCGGGCGGGATCGTGGAGTTCACGGCGGCGGCGTTCACGCCCATCGCGCGCAGCGCATCCACCTGGTCTTTCATCAGCGCCAGCAGCGGCGAGACCACAAGCGTGATGCCGCCTTCGACCACCAGCGCCGGGACCTGGTAGCAGACGCTCTTGCCGCCACCCGTCGGCATGACCGCGAGCGTATCGCGCCCGGCGAGCACGGCGGTGATGACTTCCGCCTGGCCCGGCCGGAATTCCCGGTAGCCGAAGACCCGTTCGAGCGCGCGGCGGGCCGCCGCCAGGTCCGCTGTCGCGACAGGAGCTGACACGTTGGCGAGTCTAGAACATCTGTGCGAGTGGGGGCAAGGCCCCGGTCTCCACTGCCCCC
>CALFYR010000372.1 GCA_937954195.1 uncultured Dehalococcoidia bacterium | reverse complement strand
CCGCTGACCGTGAACTGCGTGCCATCGCCGTTGAAGGTCACGCTGGCGGTGGCGTCCGCCACCAGGTCTCCCGTGTTATCGACATGGATGTTGTAGCTGACGTCGCTCGCGAACCGTGCCGAGCTGTTCTGAGCCGGCGCAGTGAGCGGGTTGACGGTCAGCGCCACAACGAGGTTGTCGGGGTTGGTGGCGCTACGGAATGCGTAGACGTCGTTGATGTCGGCAGCGGGGCTGCCCTGGATGCCCGGGCCGTCGCGATGGTCGGCGGCCTGTGCCGGTTGAAGCAAGAACATGGCGCCGGCTGCGACGGTGATGCCCATCGCGGCCAGCAGGCCGTTCCGCTTCCGCGCGGCGAATGAATGGATTGACACGAGCTCCTCCTCAAGGTGAGTCGGAGGTTATTCGTGGCAACCCCGGCCGCAGATCACTCGCGTTGGAAATTTTCTCGCGGCTGCTTCTCGCCCTGGTCGGGATACCCGTCGACCGTCGCCAGGGCGATAGCGCTGCCCCGCTCTCTGGCCGTGACAACCGAGATCGTGCCGTCGGTTTCGAGCACGACAGCGTCGACTTCCGTGGAATCGCCGTGTCCCTGGCTCCGGATGGCGGCCAGCACCTCGCTCTCGGTGAGCCGTTCGCGCCTCAGTGCTTCCGCAAGGATTCGGCCGCGAAATACCAGGAGAGTCGGTTCGCTTTTTACGAGACCCTGTACTCGGCCCGAGAACGGCGTTTGCCGTGTCGAGAGGTATGCTAGCAGGTACTGCAGCCCGATGAGCACGAAGAAGGCGAGCGTCCCCTGCGCCAGCGCCACATTGCTCGATGTCAGGATCGACGCCAGCGTGGAACCCAGCGCCACCGTAACCACCAGGTCGAACGCGTTCAGTTTTGAAAGCGTCCGCTTCCCCGAGACGCGAAGCATGAACACCAGCGCCGCGTACGCGAAGACTCCGACCACGACGGTCCGGACCAGGGGCTCCGAACCGTTGAAGAACATCTGATCGCCCATAGGATCAGTCTACAAATGCCCGCTACCCCGGCTTTTCCGGCGCCGGCCCGTTCCGGTACACCAGGCAGTAGCTGTGGTCGTACCCGTAGCCGTAGTGGTCCCATCCGATGATCGTCTCGCCCTCGAACCGCAGGTGCCGCGAGAGCACCGCAGCCATATCCCAGGCCAGTGTCGTGACTCCGGCTGGCCGTTTTAGGTTCGAAACCTCGAAGACAGCGGCCGCACCAGGTTTGAGGACCGCCGGAAGCTGCGCCGCGATCGCCCCGATCCCTTCCAGGTATGCCTCGTATCCCCGACCGGGAACCGAATACGATTGCAGCGGGTCCTCCGCGTCGCCGCGCCCCATAAATGGCGGCGACGTCATCAGGAAGTCCGCCCGCGGCAGTCCCAATGCACTCAACTGGCGTGAATCGCCGTGGATCACCGCCGACTGATCACGGAGTCTCGTCCGGATGTAGTCCGCGCGGGCCTTGTCGAACTCGATGCCAAGCGCCCTCCGCCCCATCGTCTCGGCGACGATCAGCGTCGTGCCGAAACCCGCGAATGGGTCCAGGACCAGGTCTCCCGGCTTCGTGTACTCCCGCAGGAACTCCGCAACGAGCTCGTCCGCATAGCGCACATCGTGCGGGTGCAGGTGGTCCGGCAGCCGCCCTACGGGCCGGTTCTTGAGCCGGATGAACGTGCGCACCGCTTACTTCGGCGGGCGAATGCGGAAGATGGTGGTGTGACGGATGCGCGCCACCTCCGTGTTCCCCTCGTCGAGGATCACGCCATCGACCACCGCGACGTGGTGCCCTTTTTCCTCGTACGCCTTCAGGAAGTGGCCCGCCACGGTAAACAGCTGGCCCACCCTGGCGGCAGCCATGTGCTGCACCTGCGTCCGCGTGTGAATGGCCGGCCCGTAGTTGTACGAATGGTGGATCAGCGGCGTCATGCGCGCGGCCAGCCAGCTCGGGTGCGCGATCGCGTCCGGGCCTGTCCAGCGCGCAGACGTGTCCCGCTGTTTGTCCGTCGCCCACGCCTGTGCGTCCTGCAACGACCAGAACACTGGCATCGGCCGAAGGTCCTGCCCCACCGGGGCCGAATCAAGTGTGAGCGGCGGCAGGGCGTCCTCCGCCTCCTCAGCCAGCCTGCGCACGGGCAGGGTGAGCTCCCCGAGCCATGGCGCCTCGCCCACACCGGCCTCGCCCTCGATGGCGTTCGCGCCGTCATCGTTGACCATCGCCACGGTAGCCAGGGCGTCCCCCCGCAGCTCGGCCCGTGCCGTTAACTCATCGCCCGGGAAGACAGGCCGCCTGAACCGAACATCCGCCCAGCCATCGCTCAGCCAGCGCTCGCCCAGCGCCTCCACAATGACCGGCGTGAGCCAGCCATACACGGTGACGCCGCCCACGAGTGCCCCGCGATACCCGTACTGCGCGGCAACCTCGGTCGAGTGAATGGGGTTGGAAATCGTGGGGCTATCTTCCCCATCGAGGAATGCCGTCAGCCGGCGTTCAGCAACGGTCGCAGTCATTGGTTCGGCCTCCAGGCCATCTGGTGGTGGGTTTCAGTCTCGCCAGTGTGTTCGAACCCGAGCCGCTCGTACAGCGCCCGGGCCGGGTTCACCTTCAACACCTGCAATGTCACCGGCACGGATTTGATTTCCGCCCGCTGCTGCACCGCCTTCAGGATTGCCGAACCGATCCCGTTCCGCTGTGAGGCCGGGCGAAGTTCGATGTTCCCGATGTGGATGGTTTCGCCCTGTTCGTCCAGGTCGACGAATCCCGCAAGCTCACCCGATGCCTCAATCGCCAGGCGCACATCGGGCCAGTGGCTCGTGAAGTACTCACGCTGCCACGCGTCGTCCCAGCTGCCCCACGTCTGCGCGACGTAGTCCTCCATCGCGGCGCGATGGATCGCATACAGCGCCTCGGTTTCGTCCTTGCTCGCCGGCCGAAGCGAGTAATCCAGTGCCATCGGGGCCTCCCGTGCGCAAGCGGCGCAACCCGGCTAGCCTGAGCATTCAACACCAGCCGGAGGCCCATCCTATGCCAGAACCCGACTTCCGTGTGATCGCGTCCGATGCCGGCGAGGGAATCACCTACACCTGTGGCTGCCCCTGTGTGCCCACCGCCGCACCCGGTGCCAGTGGTCCAGGCCACGAACATTGCTGCTGCGGCAAAGTCCACTTCGTCGGCGCCGGCGCGTCCGCCGCGCTGGATGCCTATCTCGCTGAGCGCAAGGCGACCAAGAAGCGCGAACCGGAGTACACCCGCGGCGCGACGACCGTCTCGCTGGCCGGAGCACCCGTGGAGGTTGCCTGGGCGTTCCCGGCATAGCCTCCACACGCGTAGAATCGCGCCCACCTCGCGAGGAGTGCGTCCGTGCCCATCACCTATGACTACATCGTCGTTGGCGCGGGCTCAGCTGGCGCAGTCCTTGCCGCACGCCTGAGCGAGGACCCCGCAACGAGCGTCCTGCTCCTCGAAGCCGGGCCCGACTACCCCGATCCCGCCACCCTTCCCTCCGACCTGGCCGATGGCATCACCGCCTCGCTGGATGCGCACGACTGGCACTGGCAGGGCGAAGCTGTCCCCGGGCGCACCGTTTCCTACCCACGCGGCAAGGTGACGGGCGGGTCGTCGGCGGTGAACGGTATCGTCGCCATCCGCGGCGTACCCGAGGACTACGATGAATGGGCCGCGCTTGGCAACGACCGCTGGGGCTGGAAGGAGTGCCTGCCCTACTTTCGCAAACTCGAAGCCGACCAGGACTTCGGGGGCGACCTCCATGGCACGAGCGGCCCAATCCCAATCGTCCGCTGGAAGGACGACGAGCTTGCTCCCCTGCAAGCCGCCTTCAAGCAGGCATGCCTGAGCGCCGGCTTCCCGGAGCAGGCCGACCACAACGTACCCGGGACAACGGGCGTGGGCCCCTGGGCGATGAATCGTGTCGGCAATTTCCGCGTTTCCACCGCCACCGGATACCTCGATCCCGCCCGCGCCCGCTTGAACCTGACAATCCGCGCCCGCTGCCACGTCGACAAGGTGCTGTTCGAAGGCAATCGAGCCGTTGGCCTGGCCGTCTGGAGTGGCGAAACCCGCCAGGAGGTCTATGGCCGGACCATCGTCCTCTCCGCCGGCGCGTTGCACACGCCACCTATCCTGCTGCGTTCCGGGGTGGGGCCGAAGGCCGAGCTCACTGCGCTCGGCATCGACATCGTCCGCGATCTCCCCGGCGTTGGCGCAAACCTGCGGGACCACCCGTCGGTCACCTTGATGGGCCTCCCCGTCGCCGGGGCCATCCGCCCGGGCGACCCACTTCAACAGATGGGCTTGCGGTTCACCTCCACCGGCAGTGACGTTGAGAACGACATGCAGATGTACATGTGGAGCTACGAAGGCGCCCGCACTCCGCAGCTCCGTGCGGCCATCCCCGGCATCGAATTCCTTTTCATGCTCTGCGTCACGCTGCAGCGGCCACGCTCCACGGGCCGCATTACCCTGCGCAGCACCGATCCCACCGACCAGCCGCAGATAGACCTGAACCTGCTTGCGGAAGAACAGGACATGGAGAAGATGGCCGACGGCGTCCGCCTCGCCTACCGACTCATGACCTCACCGCCCCTCGCCGAACTCACTATGGCCATCGCGCGACCGACGCCGGACCAGGTGCAGAGCGACGAGGCCATCCGCGACTACCTCCGCGCGAACGTGACACACCTCGTACACCCCGTAGGCACCTGCAAGATGGGGCCGGCTTCCGATGCGTTGGCGGTGGTCGCCCAGGACGGCCGGGTTCATGGTCTCGAAGGGCTCATTGTCGCCGATGCCTCCATCATGCCCGACCTCATCCGCGCCAACACCAACCTCACCGCCATCATGATTGGCGAGAAAATCGCCGATATGCTGGCGGGGTAGGCCGGGCCATCTCCATCGGGACCATTGGCCATCCCTCCCGCATCGCAGTGGCGATAAGGTCTCGCGAAAAGGGGTGAATCCATGCGACTCAACGGCAAGGTAGCGGTCATCACTGGCGCCGGTTCGGGCATGGGGCTGGCCATGGCGCGCCGGTTCGCGGCCGAAGGAGCGAAGCTCGTCCTTGGCGACTGGAACGCTGATCGCCTCAACGGCGCGGTTGAAGAACTCCGTGCGAGCGGCGGCGATGCCACGGGAGCACAGGGCGACATATCCAACCGCGCGTCCGCAGAGGCTCTCATCGACCTCGCGGTTTCGACCCATGGCCGGATAGACATCCTGGTCAACAACGCGGGCGTGATGGACTACATGGCCGGCGTAGCCGAAGTCACCGATGACATATGGCGCAAGGTGTTCGCGATAAACCTCGATGGCCCGATGTTTACGATGCGCCGTGCGATCCCGAGGATGGTCGAACATGGCGGCGGATCCATCGTGAACATCGCGTCGGTCGGAGGGATTCACGGTGGAGCTGCCGGAGCGGCCTACACGGCTGCCAAACACGCGCTCGTCGGTCTCACGAAAAACACCGCCTGGATGTATGCCCCGAACGGCGTGCGCACAAACGCGATCGCTCCCGGCGGCACGAAAACGAACATCGGGGAATCCATGCCGCAGGACCGAATCAACCGCGAAGGCGCGGCGCGCCTCGGCGCCTACCAGGCGCTCATCCCCGCCATGCTCGAACCCGAAGATATCGCCGCCCTCGCACTGTTCCTCGCCTCGGATGTCGCCGCCTGTATCAACGGTGCTCTCATGACC
>CALFYR010000371.1 GCA_937954195.1 uncultured Dehalococcoidia bacterium | reverse complement strand
CGCGAATGGCCGGGCCGTTGGAGGGCATCAAGGTTGTGGAGATGGGGGTCTGGGTCGCCGGACCCTCCTGCGCTGCAATGCTCGCGGATTGGGGCGCCGAAGTCATCAAGATCGAACCGCCGGAAGGCGACCCATTTCGTGGCCTTGGGGCCGCCTTCGGCGCCGTCATGAACCCGCCGTTCGAACTGGACAATCGTGGCAAGAAGAGCATCGCGCTCAACCTGGAGATCGAAGACGCGCGCTACGTCGCCGGCGACATCATCGATGCCGCGGATGTCTTCGTCTCGAACATGCGCCCCCGGGCGCTCGAACGCCTTGGATTCACCTACGAGAAGCTGTCGCAAACCAACCCCGGCCTCATCTACTGCAACGTGACCGGCTACGGCCCGGACACACCCGAAGCCAACCGCGCCGCCTACGACGTTGGTGCGTTCTGGGCCCGTGCCGGCGTCGTCGCGAGCCTCACGCCGGAAGGCGCGCTGCCCCCACTCCAGCGCGGCGGCATGGGCGACCACATGACGGGCGCCAACGCTGCCGGCGCCGTCGCCGCGGCCCTGTTCGCGCGAACCCGCACGGGCCGGGGCCAGCGCGTCGCGGTCTCCCTCACCCGTATCGGCATGTACATGATGGGCTGGGACGCGAACACCCACCTCCGTGCGCGGCCCCCGGCGACGCCACCCATCGACCGCTTCCATGCTCCCAATCCGCTTATCAACCCCTACCGCGACAGCGAGGGCCGCTGGTTCTACCTGCTCATGCTCCAGGGCGACCGCCACTGGCCCGACTTCCTCCGCGCCATGGGCAACCCACCCGAACTCGCGGAGGACCCCCGGTTCGTCGATATCCCCGGGCGACGCGATAACGCGCCGGCGCTCGTCGAGATCATGGACCGGATGCTCGCTTCCCGGCCGCTGGCCGAATGGGCGCCTATCTTCGATGCGAACGACGTCTGGTTCGCGCCCGTGCAGACTGTCGCTGAGGCGATTGATGACCCGGTCATTCGCGCTGCGGGTGCCATCGTCACGGTGGAATCGCCGACCGGCCCGATGGAACAGATCGCCACCCCGGCGGACTTCTATGACACCCCGGCTGAGCCCGGTAACTGGGCGCCCGAACTCGGGCAGGACACCGAAACCATCTTGCTCGACATGGGCTACGACTGGGACCGCATCAGCTCACTGAAGGAACTCGGGGCCATCCCTTGAGCGAGCGGCGCGTCTGGCTCGCGCGCCTCCCGGAGATGCGCCTGGCGTACCTCGAGACCTCCATCGCAGGCGACCACCCCGATCCAATGGAACCCGTCGCGGCGCTCTGGGAAGAGTTCAATGCGTGGCGGCTCAGGGCGCGGCCCGCGCTCGGCCGAATCGATATCTCCGCGCTGACATGGGTGCTCCCCGCGGACGGTGCAGTCGCGTTCCGCATCGGCGTGCCCATTCGCAGCGACTACCGGCCTCCCTCCCCGGCGCAGGCGACCATCCTCCCCGGTGGTTCCTTTGCCTACTCCTACGCCGACAACATCGATGAGGTTCCCGAAGCGGGTGCGGCCGTCGAACGCTGGATTGAGCAACGCGGCTTCGAAGCTGTCTCGGGACCAATTGAGGTGCATAAGTACCACTACAACCTGGACCAGCACCCCTGCGACTGCGGTTACCTCGTCGTCGATTCCGAAGGGCGCGAACTCATTCCCGCGGGCGGCAGCCACGCGAGCCCGCTACCCATCGCGCGTTAACCGGTGCGCGGGACGGCCGTCGGTTTCTGGTGTCGCCGTAACGGCTCGGGGACCAGGAACAGCATCACGGCCGCGCCTACAAGCCCAATGCCGCCTGTGGCGACCGAGGCTGCCCCCAGCGTCGCCGTGCCCGCAATCGCGCTAACCAGCAGCGGTCCGCCCGCTGTCCCGAGGTCGCCGATCAGCCGCCACACGCCGAGGAACTCGCCACGCGCGACCTGGGGCGAGAAGTCGGCGCCGAGCGTCATGTTGATGCCACTGCCCAGCCCGTTGCCAAAACTCGTCACCAGCGAGGCGGCGAGCAACGTGCCGAAGCCACCCGAAAGCGGGATGGAGATCATGCCGAGCGACATAACAAGAAGGCACGGGACGCCCGCCCACTTCCTGCCCATCCGGTCCATCACAATGCCCACCGGGTAGAACACCGTCATATCGATGGCGGAGGACAGCCCGAAGATCACGCTGACCTGCGCGGCGCTCAGCCCAACCTGTTCGCCCCACAGCGGGATAATTGCCTGCCGCGAACTGCGAAGGACCTGGATAGCGACCGTTGCCAGCCCCGCGGTCGCGAACACGCGGGAGTTCTCAACGAGCACGGCCTTTATGCGCGTATGGGCCGCTCCCCCGTGACCTATCTCCGGTTCGCCGACCGTTTCCTCAGTGCTGAACCACATTACCGCCGCGGCCGCGACCGCCAGGATCGCCTGCACATAAAATGCGCCTTCGGTACCCAGGAGGATGGCCGCCGCCGCGCCGAGGAAGGGCCCCACGAAGTTCCCGATCCGATTCGTGCCGCCGATGAGCGAAAGCACCCGGCCACGCTGTTCGATCGGTGAGATATCCGTCGCGTATGAGAGCCGCGCGAGCAACCAGACGGCCCAGGTGCACCCCATAACGAACACCAGGGGTGCCAGTACGAGCGCGTTCGGCGCGAATGCCGCGCCGACCGCCACAAGCGAGAGCGCGATAGTCGCGAGCAGCATCGCCCCGCGTTCGCCAAATCGGGTCACCATTACGCCGGCGGGAATGTCGAACGCCATGGTGCCGATGCCACGGAGCGCCACCAGGAACCCCGCGACTGCAACCGATGCGCCGATTTCGCGGGCAAACAGCGGCAGGATGGGTAGCACCGCACCCTGGCCCACCGCGAACAGGAAGGTCGGGATGTAAACCGAAGGGATGAGCGAGCGGATCTTGAAGACCTCGGGCATCCCGTTAACAGTCACCCGCGAAGCGTACGTTGCGCCCCGCGCATGGCGCCAACACTACCGTACGATGTGTCACGCGCGAAAACGAATCTTCACTCCGCTCTTAGCCCGTCAGCCCTTGCTCCAGCCATTCGATGTGTTCGTCGTAGTGGCCAAACGTGTTGCCGACCACCCAGCCGACCACCGGGTTCGAAAGCTCCGGCGCATCCGGCTGGTAGTGGGAGTAGGGCAGCAAGAGGTCGGCTTCCGTCATCGAACCAAGCAGCGTCACCAGCCGTGCGTGGCTCCGCTGCAACTCCTCACGGCAGGCTTCCGGCGGCATCAGCATGGCGCGTTCGGCCATGAAGGCGTTCATCGCGTCAGTGTCGTGTCCTTCCCAGAGTTCGGCCGGGATGTTCATCGCCTCGGCGCGCGAACGCTTCTCGAGGATGCCCAGCGCCGACCGCTCCCAATCAGCGAGGTGGGCGACATGCACCTTCACTGGCCAACCGTCGCCGAGGGGGCGCTCCCACTCTTCGGGCGTTAGCGCGCCGAGCAGGTCCTGGAGCTTCTGCCAGCGGTTTTCGATCCGCCGCAGCAGTTCGGGCATCGAGAAATCGTCGGGAATATCGTCGGCCATGGTGCCTCCGGATTGCGGGTGAGTAGCCAACAAGCATACCGGGTCGGGGTGCGTGGCTCGTCCCCGCGTGTCGATACATGACACCAGGGACATGCGAAGTTACAGGTTCCATCGGTCAATCGCGTTTCAACTCTGGTGGCGGCTGAGCCTCGCCCTGGTGGCGTTCACCCTGCTCGTCTACCCCATGTACCTCTGGATCGAAACAGCCGACAACATCGCCGAGGCCGAGGAAGAAGCCTCGATCCGCGCCACCGTCGCCGCGGGCTCCATCCGCGGCACTGACTCACGGCCCGCTGGACCGAATGCACCATCCCTCCCCACTGATGGCGCCACGATCGATGCGGAACTCTACGAGCAGGCGATTGAAACCTTCGGACTCCTCGCGATCGAACGGCTCCACCGGGAGGGTCATGTCCTCGGTTCATGGGGCACTGTGAAAGGCCCAGAGTCAGCAGCAGCGGTCGAACCCGGCCGCCCCCGCCTGGGACTCGAGGGGTGGAGTGTTTCCGTCAGCGGCGGAACGTACCAGCGGGAGGAAGTATCGCCACTTGGTTTGCTGCGGCGCGACTCCTTCGCGTACGTCTACGTTGTCGCGACCGGTCCCGAAGCAGACGGCGCCGCCAGCCACCGCATCGTGGTTGACGCCGGCCACCTGACCGGCGAGGCCTACACCCTGCTGTTCCGCTCGCTCGCGTTCGCCGGCGCCATGCTCGCGCTCGTGCTCGTGACGCTCTGGTTCCTGCTGCGATACTTCGTGACCAGGCCGATGCGGGAGTACAGCGACTCCGCCCGCCGAATCGCAGCCGGCGAGCCGCTCCGCATGCCGGAGAACCAGGACAACGAGATCGGCGAACTTGGCGCTGCCATCAATACCATGGCCGATGCCCTCCGACGGCAGGCGACCATCGATTCTCTGACGGGCCTCGGCAACCTGCGCCACCTGCGCGAAACACTGCCGGCACTTCTCGATGATGCCCGCGAGAATCACCAACCGCTCTGCCTCGCCAGCATCGACGTGAACAATCTGAAGCCCGTGAACGATGAGCTCGGACACGCCGCCGGAGATCAGGTGTTGGTCGCGATTGCCGATGCCCTCCGTGCGTGGGGCGGCCCGGATGCGACTCATTGGCGGGTTGGCGGAGATGAGTTCGTGGTTGCGCTTCCGCAGACCTCGGCCCGGCTGGCCGTGTCCCAGATCGCGGCGCTCGAAGCCCTCCTCGCCGAACGGGCGATAGACGTAGAAGGACACACGATCACGCCAGATGTCGCGGTTGGCATCGCGGCCTATCCCGAAGATGGGCGGACGATGGCCCAGCTCCTGGCTGTCGGCGACGCGCGCATGTACGAACGGAAGGCGCAGACGAAAGCGGCCTAAAGCAAGAGGGGCGCCCCGGCGGGGCGCCCTTCCTGGCAAATGTGTGTTGAAGCGGCGGCTATGCCCGGGGGAGTCCCAGGCCGCGCGTCGCGATGATGTTCCGCTGGATTTCGCTCGTCCCGCCCTCGATCGTGTTGGCGATCGAGCGGAGGTACATGTACTTAATGCGGCCCTTGAGCGGCGGCTCCGGCCCGTCAGTCTTCGCGTCGAGCTGGCCGTACATGCCAAGCACGTGCATGCCGGTCCGTTGGATGCGCTGGTTCAGCTCAGTGCCGTACAGCTTCGCCACTGATGCCTCGTGGCCCGGAGCAACGCCTTCCTTCGCCTGGATGGACACGATCTTGAAGCTCATCATCGTGGCGACGCCGGCCTCAACGAAGCGCTCAACCAATTCATGCCGAAGCGCCTGGTTGTGGGCCAGGGTGCTCGTACCGGTGCCCTTCGCTTCGCGAGCGAACTTGATCAGGTCTTCCACGTTCTGCCGGGCGCCAACCGCACCGCCGATGTTCGAGCGTTCGAACGAAAGGGTGGTCTGCGCGAGATACCAGCCACGGTTCTCTTCGCCGATGATGTTTTCCTTCGGGATGCGTACATCCTCGAAGAACACCTCGTTGAATTCGTGCGTGTACGCGGCGTTGATGAGCGGCCGGACCGTCACTCCGGGGCTCTTCATATCCACCACGAAGTACGTGATGCCGCGGTGCTTCGGAGCATCCGGGTCGGTCCGGGCGAGCAGGATCATCCACTTCGCGTTGTGACCGCCGGAGGTCCAGATCTTCTGGCCGTTGACCACGTAGTCGTCGCCATCGCGGACGGCGCGGGTCTGGAGCGCCGCCAGGTCCGAGCCGGCGCCCGGTTCGCTGTACCCCTGGCACCAGGTGACCTCGCCGGCCAACATCTCCGGCAGGTACTTCTTCTTCTGTTCGTCGGTGCCGTGGACGATGAGGGTCGGTCCCGCGAAACCGATGCCGATGCCACCGGGACGCGGCAGGCGCGCCTCGGCCAGTTCGGAGTTGAACACGAACTGTTCCATCACCGACATACCGGCGCCGCCGACTTCCTTCGGCCATGCGGGCGCAATCCAGTTGCGGCTGGCCAGCGCCTGGGTCCACGCCTTGCTGCCGCCGTACATGCTCTCCGGGTCACGGCCTTCGCGAGCCTTCGGGCCTTCTTCTTCAATGAACTTGCGCACTTCGGCGCGGAATGCCGCTTCTTCGGGTGTATCGCGGAAATCCATATTCGTACCCCTGTCTCTTGCTGTGCCACGAATTGTACACGGGCGAATAAGTCGAGGCATGCGAGCATGCCCCTGTGAAAGCGTTCACAGTGG
>CALFYR010000370.1 GCA_937954195.1 uncultured Dehalococcoidia bacterium | reverse complement strand
ACGGGCCTCGCCAACCGGCGCCACTTCCATGAGTTCCTTGAGGAACACTTCCGACTCTCGATTCGCTACGGCACGCCGCTCAGCCTCTTCCTTATGGACCTGGACCGTTTCAAAGTCCTGAACGACACCTACGGCCACCCGGCGGGCGATGAAGTCCTGCGGGATGTCGCCCGCCTCCTGAAGTCGCTCATGCGCGATGCGGACCTGGTAGCTCGCTACGGCGGCGAGGAGTTTGTGGTTGTGCTTCCTTCGACACCCGTCGATGGTGCGCTCCAGTCCGCCGAACGTGTTCGAGCCGCCCTCGAAGGGCGCCGCCTGCTGGTGGATGGCCACGAAATCCGCGTCACCGCCAGCTTCGGTGTCGGCGCCTACCGGCCGGATCCACTGATGACACCGGACTGGCTCATCAAGGAAACCGACCTCGCCCTCTACGAGGCGAAGGCCGCCGGCCGCAACGTTGTCCGGGTACACGGCGAAGAAGCGAACCTCGCCGCCTGAAGCAACCCCGGCGCCGATCTAGGGGGAACCCCTACACCGTGGGATGCCCCCTCAGGCTATCCTTTCCGTTGAGCATTTCGCATCCCGCTCCGGAATAGTACCTTCGTGAACCCAGGCGCCACAGACCTTGCATCAGATGCCGAGGGCGACATCGTCCCTGTCGGCCTCTTTCGCACCGACCCCGTCGGGCGTTGCACCTCGGTAAACCAGCGCTGGTGCGAGCTCTCTGGCCTTACTCGCGAGCAGTCACTCGGGTATGGCTACCAGAACGCCATCCATCCCGAAGACCGCGAACGCGTGATGACCTCCACCGCTGAAGCGCTGGCTGGCGAAAAGCCGCTCCGGATCGAGTACCGCCTCCTTCGCCCGAATGGCTCCGTCGTCTGGGTGCTCGTCTACGCGGTCGGCTGGTACAGCGCCGATGGCAAAGTCGAAGGTTGCCTCGGCACCGTCACCGACATCACCGGCCGGGTCCGCGCCGAACACGCGCTCCGCGAAAGCGAGGAGCGCTACCGCAACCTCGTCGAGCTTTCGCCGGACCTCATCACCATCCACCGCGATGGGATCATGTTGTACCTCAACCCCGCCGGCCTGGAGATGATGCGGTGCAACGAGCCATCCGACATGCTCGGCCACCACATCCTCGAATTCGTGGTGGACGAGCATAAGCAGCTCGCCATCGAGCGCATGCGAGACCTGGCCTCTGGCCAAAGAATCCCGCCGGTCGAGCTCAAGGTGCGCCGCGTCGATGGGGCCATCATCTGGATCGAAACCGTCGCAACCCGCACGACCCACGAAGGTGAGCCCGCCGTACAGCTCGTCGCTCGTGATGTCACCGCCCGCCGCGAGCAGGAAGCCGCCTACCGCTCCGTCGTCGATTCCGTCCGCGACCCGATGTGGATCATGGACCGTGGCGATGACGGTGAGTGGCGCGTGGCGTTCGCGAACGGCGCCTACCTGCGCTCCTCGCGAATGAGCGCGGAAGAGTTGGTTGGCCTCTCCCTCTGGGATCTGCACCGCCTCGGCATCGTGAACCGCGAGTACGCCGAAGCGCGGATCGACCTCTACAACCGTTGCGCCGATACCAAACAGGTCATCGAATTCGAGACCGACTCCGTCTGGGCGGGCAACCGCCTGAACACCGCCAGCACGTACACCCCGGTGGTCGATTCGGCCGGCCAGTGCAACCGCGTGGTCGGCTGGTCGCGAGACCTGACCCGCAGGCGTGAAAACGAACGGATCCTCCTTGAATCCCAGGCGAACTACCGGGCCGTCGTGGAGGGAACGAGCGACGCGCTCTGGGTGATGGACCGCCAGCCGGATGACACCTACATCCTCACCATGGCGAACTCTCGTACCGAGGCCCTCCTTCGCATCTCCGCCGACGAGATGCTCGGCAAGCGGCTGGATGAGGTGCTGCCCGGCCCCGCGGCCGAAACCGCGCTCGCGCGCTACCGCCAGGCGGAAGCCGTCGGCGAGCCCATCGAGT
>CALFYR010000369.1 GCA_937954195.1 uncultured Dehalococcoidia bacterium | reverse complement strand
CTGGATCGTCGCTCGCTCGCCGTCTCCCAGCGAACGTTCCACGCTTACCATGCGTGCGCCCTCGGCGGGCCGCCGGCCGCCAGGTCTTCGAACCGTCGCGCCGTCCCCGGCGAAAGACCCGGCGGTAGCGCATCCAGCGAGAACCACTCCCGCCGCGCAATTTCGTCGTCCGGCGGCGGCAACACGCAGTCGAAGTCGCGCGAAACGAAGATCGCCAGGTGATCGCTCTTGTGCTGCCCGAAACTCGAGTACATGCCCAGCAGCACCAGCTCCCGCACCGTTGCTCCCGCTTCCTCCATCGCTTCGCGACGCGCCGCCTCCTCCAGCGTCTCGCCTTTGTCCACGCCTCCGCCCGGCAGGTACCACATGCCCCGCTGGTAGGTGTGCTCCACCAGCAACACCTGGCCCTCGCGAATCAACATCACCCGAGCGCCCAGCGTGATCGGGTGGAAGAGCCGCCACCTCAGGCGTTCGCCTTCCCACGCGAACTTGCGGATCACCTTCCGGATGCGCAACAGCATCGGACGAGTGTAGTGCCAGAACCGGAGCGGGCCACACACGCCGCCCGGTTTGACGCCTTTACCAACCTCTGACACGATGCCGAACTCGCTGCGGAACTCCCGACCCACTCACGCCCCCCACCGGAGGACCACACGTGACCACCCTCGAAGTTGACTACCTCATCAAGGGCGCCGGCGCCACCAGCATGGCCTTCGCCGATGTCCTGCTCTCCGAGACCAACGCCACCATGGCCATCGTGGACCGCAATCATCGCCCGGGCGGCCACTGGAACCACGCCTATCCCTTCGTGCGGCTGCACCAGCCGTCACGCGCGTACGGCGTCCCCTCGAAGATGCTCGGCACGGGCGAGAAAGACAACGCCGGCCCAAACCAGGGCTTCTACGAACTCGCCTCCGGCCAGGAAGTGCTCAGCCATTTCGATCTGGCCATGAACGAGCGCTTCCTTCCCTCGGGCAGGGTCCACTACTTCCCCATGAGCAACCTCGCCGACGACGGCACCGTCACCCGCCTGCTCTCCGGCGAGCAGCTCACCATCCGCGGCCGCAAGTTCGTCGATGGCACGCATTCGAAGATGGAGATTCCATCCCTCAAAAAGCCGGCCTACGAGGTGTCGCCCGAAGTCACGTGCGTTCCCCTGAACGACCTCCCGCGCGTCACGCGCCCGTTCTCCGGCTACGTGGTAGTCGGAGCGGGCAAGACGGCGATGGACGCCTGCATCTGGCTGCTCGAAAACGGCGCGGTTCCCGAGAGCATCCGCTGGGTGATGCCGCGCGACTTCTGGTTGCTCAACCGCGATG
>CALFYR010000368.1 GCA_937954195.1 uncultured Dehalococcoidia bacterium | reverse complement strand
TACAGCTCCTTCGCCTTCCGCATCCCGATCACCAGCGGCCAGATGACTCCAGTCCGGCTGGTGCCCAGGCCCCGCAGGCCCGGGTGGCCCAATTGCGCATCCTCGGCAGCGACCACCAGGTCGGCCATCATGGCGAGTTCGCAGCCGCCGGCCAGCGCGTACCCGTGGATCTGCGCGATCGTCACCTTCGCCATGTTCCAGAAGTACATGTGGATATCGGTGATCTGCTGCATGCCGGTGCGCGTGCCCATGAGCAAGCGGCGGCGCTGGTCATCCACCGCCTGGTAGCGGCGCACTACGCCATCGGCGCCGCCGCGCGCCGGCGTCAGGTCGTACCCGGCGCTAAAGGTGCGGCCGGCGCCCCGGACGATGATGACGCGCGCGTCCTGGTCCGCCTCCAGGTCGTGAAGCGCGTCCCAGAATTCGAAGAGGAGCTCCTGGGAGAGCGAGTTCATCTTCTCCGGGCGGTTGAGGGTGATGCGCGCCACCCGGCCATCCGTGCCGACGCGGTCGATTTCGAGGTGTTGAAAGGTGGTAGCCATGGCCGGGGATTATAGGGAGATGGGCGGAGCGGCGGGTTATTCGGTTTCACCGAAGGCGGGTTGACGCGCCGGTATGGGCTGTCTAGGCTGGCGGGGCCGGCGGAGGCGCCGGCTGGAGCGAGGTATGCCGCCCAAGACATGGAACCGACGTCACATAATTGCCGCCCTGGTCGTGCTCTGCGTGCTGAGTGGCGGCGTTTGGGGCGTGCTCGGCATGCGCACCACCGCCGAGGCGGGCCCGAAATTCATCGTGAACGGCGAGACCGTTGCCGAGTCGTTTCGTGTCGAACGCGCGATCCCGGATGCATCGGATCGCGTTGGATTCCAGGTCCGCGTGCCGGATGCGGTTCCCGGGCATCTGAAGCTCATCGCCATTAGCACCGACGTGGGTGGCCCGCAGGTCGATCAGAACGGCCAGCAGCACGACCTGTCCTGGATCAGGACCGCATATCTCCTCTACGAAGATGACCACGGGCAGCGTGTTTCCATCTCGCAGAGCCCGCCCGAGCGATCAACGAAGTTGGCCGCCGGTGCACACCCACGCGTTGTCGATGCCGGAGACTCCCAGACGACGGTTATGGTCTCGCACCAACGAGCGGACGCCGTCAGCGCTTCCTGGGATTCGCCAAACGCGACCTACTCCGCTATCTACGTCTTTCCGCCAGAGGTCCTCGGCCAGGACGAAGCTCAGCAGGTTCTGCTCGATATGCTGGGTTCGATGAGGTGAGACCCTCGCGATGACCTTCCAATCTGACCGGCAATCTGTCTTGGCTTACCTGGAAGCGCACGCACTCGCCTCCTCAAAGGCGCGGCTCCAGACGCTCGGCGGCGACGAAGCCCTGGGTTCCGAAGTCGAGTTGGAGCGTCGCTTCGCCAGTCAGTTGGTGCTGGAGCTCAGAACTCAATCATCAATCCCCGAGATGATGCAAGCGGCCCACGATGCGTTGGTTTCGGCTCTGGTCTCAGTCGCCACGGGAGAGATCGAGCCGGGGGGCGACCGCGTTGCCACCGGAGTAGCGCAGCTGCAGGAAGTCCAATTCCGCCATGCCATTGTTCCGGCTCCCTCGCCAACAAGGGCGATGGACGGTTTCCGACTCCTGGACCTTCAAACGGAAGATTGGCCGCAAGCCTTGACCGATGGGATTTTTCGCACGGCGCGGCATTTGAACGCCAGCGAGGTTGTCGCGGCTGTTCGAGCATCGATTCAGGACGACCGTTCCGAGGGTTAGCTCGCGGCGTAACCCTAACCCCGCCAGGCCCGCTCGATCGTCCCACCGCCCAGCACTTCCTCGCCCGAATAGAACGCGATAGCCTGCCCCGGCGTCAGCGCCCGCTGCCGCCGCGCACGAACCCGTCCTCGTCCACGCGAACGTTCTGGCGGCTTACGACACACAGCAGCCG
>CALFYR010000367.1 GCA_937954195.1 uncultured Dehalococcoidia bacterium | reverse complement strand
GCTCGTTTTCAGCATCAAGATTTTGTGAAGGCGGCGCAGAGGTTCCTGCGCCGCCTTCATGCGTCTCTCGGGGCGGCGCACGGCGCTTTCGGGCCGCCGCAGCGGGCGATCACCGCGATCTCCCCGCGCGCTGCCGGGGATGTCGCCAGCCGCTATTCGGGTTTTTCCCAATACGCGAGCGGATGCTCCTCTCTAGACTTCTCGTTGTCCTAAGGGTTTCCGGTAACGGGCCCAACAGACGCTGGGGAACCGCAGGGTCGTTCAACCTTCAGACCCCGGTCGACCACACCAGAGGAGCCGTAATTCAGATGACGAATGTCCGCACCGCCGGCCGCCAGGCCGGGCTTCGCGACGCCGCACCGCAAGCCATCCAGGGTGGACGGGGAACCAACCCCATCCGCATCGTCCTCGTCGATGACCATGCCGTAATCCGCCAGGCACTCAGGATGCTCCTGGAAAGCCAGCCGGAACTGGAAGTCATCGCCGACGTGGAAAACGGGCGCGAAGCGGTCACCGCCGTCGAAAAGCTCCAGCCGGACGTTGTGCTGATGGACGTGGTGATGCCGGGCCTGAACGGTCTGGAAGCTACGCGCCAGATCCGCCGGTCCTGCCCGGGCACCCGGGTCGTGATGCTCAGCGGTTTCGTGGATGAAGACCAGTTGCTCGACTCGATCCGTTCGGGGGCATCTGGCTACATCATCAAGAAGTCCGATGTTTCGGAACTCGTGCTTGCCATCCAGACGGTCCACCGCGGCAACAGCTACTTCTCGAGCGCGCTCAGCGAAGGCTTCGACCTCGCCGAGGTGCTCTACCAGGCGAAGCGCAGCGATCAGCGCCAGGGCGTCGAAGCGCTCACCAGCCGCGAACGCGAAGTGCTCCAGCTGATCGCCGAGGGCTACACCAACCAGGGCATCGCCAACGAGCTCTACATCTCCGTGAAGACCGTTGAAGCCCACAAGGCGCACATCATGGCCAAGCTCCATGCGCGCAACCGCACCGACCTCATTCGCTACGCCATCCGCAAGGGTATTGTCCGGCTCGAAAGCGCCGACGAAGCCCAGAAGATGCTCATGGAAACCAGCGCCCTGGCCGGCTAGTCCGCACAGTTCGCACCCCCGCAAACGCACGCAGAGCCCGGGAACCCCGCCCGGGCTCTCGGCGTTTCCGGGGCCTGATGAGCCCGTAAGGCCGCCTAAGGAATGTCCCCCTCGGGATCGGGGTTATCCCCATCGTCGAGTGAGGGGTTGACCCCAGATGGAGTGGGCCTTCCCCGATAACTGCTCCAGAGCCGGTTCCCTACTCTGAATTCACCCAGACCGGGCCAGGCCGTGACGATGATCAAGCTCACTCGTATCGATGGCACGCTCTTCTACCTGAACCCCGACCTGATCGAGGTGATGGAGGCGACGCACGATACGCACCTCACGCTGACGAACGGGCACCGCTATGTGTGCGCCGAAGCCCCCGACCTGATTGTTGAGCGCATCGCCGAGTTCCGCAGGCTCGCCATGGGTGCGATTCGGAGGAGCGCCTGATGGACCCGGCAACGCTCATTGGTCTCATCCTGGCTGTGGTTGGCATCGTCGGCGGCATGATCGTCGAAGGCGGCAACCCGATGTCGCTCATCAACATCCCCGGCTTCATGATCGTGATCCTCGGTACCATTGGCGCGGTCATGATTTCGCAGCCGATCTCGACCATGATCGGCCTCCCCAAGTCCATCATGAAGGCCTTCTTCGGCGGCAAGGCGCACAACTCGGCCGAGACCGTGGACCTGTTCGTGAACATGGCCGACAAGGCCCGCCGCGAAGGTCTCCTCGCCCTCGAGGCTGACGTCAATAACATCCACGACCCGTTCACCCGGAAGGGTGTCCAGCTGATGATCGACGGCACGGACCCCGAGCTGCTGCGCGAAATCATGGAGATCGAAGTCGAATCCATGAAGCACCGGCACGAAGGCAACTTCGCCGTCCTGGAGTTCATGGGCGGCATCGCGCCAACCATCGGCGTTCTCGGCGCGGTTATGGGCCTCATGACCGTCATGTCCCACCTGGACGAACCGGACCACATCGGCCCCGGCATCGCGACCGCCTTCGTTGCGACCTTCTACGGCGTGTTCACCGCGAACGTGCTCTTCCTGCCGCTCGCCAACAAGCTCAAGAACAACTCCAAGCACGAGATCCACGCGTTCAATGTGGTCATCGAAGGCCTCATGTCCATCCAGTCGGGCGATAACCCGCGCATCGTGCGCGAAAAGCTCGAAGGCTTCCTCCAGCCGAAGGAGCGGGCCAAGAAGGATGAAAACGGCGACGCCGTCCGCAGGGAGGCAGCGTGAGCCGGAAGAAGCCGGAGGCCGAAAAGCCAGAAAACCACGAACGATGGATCGTCAGCTACGCCGACATGGTGACGCTGCTGTTCGCCCTGTTCGTGGTGCTGTATGCGACGAGTGACGCGAACCCCCAGAAGCTCCAGTCGGTCCGCAATTCGATCGACGACGCCTTCAGCATCGGGGTGCTCCAGGGTTCCAATGGCGCCTCGCCCATCTTCAACACCGGCGGTGGCCTCACCCCGAGCATCTCGGAAATCCGCTCGAATACCTTCGAGGGCCTGAACAAGACGCTCGGCGGCTTCGCCTCCGCGAACGGGCTCGAAGGCAAGATCCAGATTCGCAGCGATGCGGACTCGATCACCATCAGCCTGGCCGACAACCTGCTCTTCGATTCCGGCAGCGCCGACCTGAAGCCGGGCAGCCAGGATGTGCTGCTCCAGGTGGCGGGCGCTCTCGCGGGGCTGCCGAACCAGATGCGCATCGAAGGCCACACCGACAACGTGCCGGTGAACAGCATCGATTACCCGACGAACTGGGAACTCTCCGGCGAGCGCGCGACCCGCGTTCTCCGTTTTCTCACTGAAGAAGGCGGATTGAACTCGGACCAGCTCTTCACCGCCGGCTACGCCGAGACACGGCCGCTCGGGGACAACGCCACGGCCGAAGGCCGGGCGCTCAACCGCCGGGCCGACATCGTCATCCTCTATCCCACCCTCGAAGAGCTGCAG
>CALFYR010000366.1 GCA_937954195.1 uncultured Dehalococcoidia bacterium | reverse complement strand
CGCGCTACTGCCCCGCGCCACCAACCGGCACAGCCAGCTCGCGCGGCTGCTGCTCGATCGGCCGCGCCCGCTCGTCGGCCGGCATCATCTTCGGGTACCACTTGTCTTCGAAGTCGTTGAACTTGTTCCGCAGCGCCGGCGCAACCCGCTCCGCGAACATCTGCGTGTTGTACATCGCCACTTCCCGCGGCATCGAACCCATCTGCAGCAGCAGCATCAGGTGCCCAACGTTCAGGTTGTCCGCGAGCTCGTTCAGCTTCGCAATCACCTTGTCCGGCGGACCCGCGATCACGTAGCCCTGCTCCACCAGCCCTTCCCAGCTCAGCCGCGCCTTCGCGTTCTGCTGGGCCTGCTCGAACTGGCTCTTAATACCCGCCTTCACCGTCCGCAGCGTCCGGTATCCCGGCGCGTCCGCGAAGCCCGGGTACACGTGCAGGCAGCGGTTGTAGAAGTAGTCGATGTGCGGCCAGTACAGCTCCTTGGCTTCCGCCTCGGTCTCGGCCACGCACACCACCTGCGCAAACCCGGCGTGATACGGGTTCGGCTCAATGCCCTTATCGCTCATTCGCTTCCAGAACCCATCCATGATCGTCTGGGCCCGCTTGTACCCGGAATACGAGAGATACGAGTACAGGTACCCCATATCCGCGCACCACTCCCACGTCTCGATCGAACCGCCTCCCGGGATCCAGATCGGCGGGTTCGGCTGCTGCAGCGGACGCGGCCACGGGTTCAGGTAACGCACCTGGTTGTACTTCCCGTTGAAGTGCGTCACGCCCTTCTCGTGCCACGCCTGCATGATCAGGTCATGCGCCTCGTAATACCGGTCGCGGAGCTGCGCGCCGGGCACGCCGTACGCGTAATTCGTATCCATGCTCGTGCCCACCGGGAAACCGGCCACAAGCCGCCCACCCGAAAGGATGTCCAGCATCGCGAACTCTTCCGCCACACGCGTGGGCGGGTTGTACAGCGCGATGCTGTTCCCCATCACCACGATCGCGGCCTTGTTCGTCCGCCGCGTCAGCGTCGCCGCCATGATGTTCGGGCTCGGCATCAGGCCGTACGCGTTCGAATGGTGCTCGTTCACGCAAATGCCGTCGAAGCCAACCTTCTCGGCGAACTCCAGCTCATCGAGGTACTCGTGGTACACCTCGTTGCAGCGCTCCGCGTCGAACAGGTTGTAATCAACATCGACCCACACACTGCGGTGCTTCTGCTGGAAATCGTCCGGCAGGTCGGGCCAGGGCATCAGGTGGAACCAGTGGAACTTCATTCGAACCGTCCCGAGGGGAGATTCCCGGAGGGGGCGTTACTTCGCCTGTCCCTAACGGTTTCGCGAGTATAGCCCATGTCTATCGGCCTTGTAAGCGCGACCATCGCAAATCAGATTGGGGTCGCAAGACCAATCCTGAGTGGGTATAGTCCCCGCAGGCCGGAACCATGGAAAGCGCCCCCCGATGCCCGGCTGGCCACGAGGTCGATCTCGCCCGCGGACGGTTTTGTGAAACCTGCGGGCAACCCGCGGCGTGCCCCAACGGCCACCCCATTGCCCTCTCGAACGCCATCTTCTGCGAAACCTGCGGCGCCCGCATCGCCGGCGAACCAGCTCCAGCAGCCGCGCAGGCGTCGATCGCCGGCTCCGCCGCGAACTCGTCAGGTACGGGGCCGGATCGCACCAGGCTGATCGCGTTCGGCGCGATTGCCGCCATCGCCCTGGCTGCGGGCGCGACAGCGTTCGCACTCTCCGGCGGAGGCTCCGATGACCCGGCACCCTCCAGCCTCGATCAGACCGCGACGACCCGGGCCGAAGGGACGCGGCAAGCTCGCACTGAGCCGCCAGGCTCGCCCGTAGGGACGGCTGCGTCTCCATCGCCCGGCGGCTCGGGCGCGGGCGCCTCACCCACCTCGCGCGGCGGCGGAGCCCCCGATAACCCGGCAACCGCCACGGCAATCTTTGCCCGCTCCACCGCCATCTTCGCCACCACAACCATCCTCGCCGGCACGAGCACCGCCCTCGCCGAAAGTGGCGCCACCTCCTCCGCGAATAGCACCCGCCTGGCCCAGACCACGACGGCCATCCTTGGCGGCGCTGCCGCCACACCAACACCTCCAGCACCAACTCCCACCCGGACCCCCACTCCCGCGTCAGGCGGACCCGCCGCAACCCAGACAGCTGCGAACGCCACCATCACCTCGGCGAACGCGACCCTCACGGCGGCCAGCGGCACCATCATCGCCGCCACCCAAACCGGCGTGGCCGCGCAGCAAACCATCACCGCGGCCTCCGCCACCATCAACGCCGCCAACACCACCATCGCCGGCGCTACGGCCACCGCCCAGGCGGGAAGCCAGATTTCCGATGTGTACGGCTTCATCTTCTTCGGGCCCGAAGAATGCGGCGGCTGCCAGGTCCGCTTCGTTGGCCCCGCATCCCTCACCGTCACCGCCGATTCCGACGGCTACTACGACTCCCTCTATTACGACCCCATCCTCGTCCCCGGCACCTACAACGTGTACTACCCCTGTGGCGGCCAGCTCATCCTCGCTACGCCCTCCACCGTCACGCTCCAACCCGGCGAAGACAACTACTTCGAAATCCAGATCGGTTTCTGCGGGTGACCTATGAATGAAGACCTCGCGCGCATCATCGCCGCGGCGTCGGTCGGCGCCACCGTCTTCGGCATCGGCGTCGCCGTCCTGTTCTCAACCCGTGAATCCCGGGTCCGCCTCCCGATGGATATTCTGATGGTGTGGATCACCGCCGGGGCTCTCGCCGGAGTGGCGGTAGTCACCGGCGTCCATACCGATCCGCTCATCGCCGGCGGCGCGGGCGTTCTCGGGTTCATCCTCGGGACTGCCCAGGGAAGCCAGCTCCGCGTGCGCCGCGATGGAAACCGCGTGTTCGCTCGCCGGGGCGCGATCGCGCTCGCCGCATGGGGCGCCGGGCTCATCACCATTCAGGCCGCCAGCCTTGCCAACCGCGAAAACCTGGTCGAAATCGGCCAGGCTGTCTCGTACTTCGGCGTCGGTGGCGCGTTCGGCCTCATCGTCGGCCGCGAAACCGCCATCCGCCGCCTGGCGCCGGTCGGAACCGCCGTCCTCGCGTTCGTCGCACTTGGCCTGCCGTTGCTTCAGCAGCGACCCGTCGTCGCGCAGGACACCGAACTCATCGAACTCACGCCAATCATCAACAGCAGCGCCATCCTCCAGGCCTTCGGCGAGGCCGAAAGCGGGCTCGAAGCACTGGGTACCGGCAGCGATTCCACAATCACGATTCAGTTCCCCTCGACCGGGGGCGCCGTCACGGGCGAAGGAGACTCGCGGATTGAGGACTTCAAGCTGGGGTTACTCATCCACGCCTTTGAGCTTCTCGCTGAAGGGATTGGCGAGACGATCGGCGGCGCAACGATCGGTGGCGTGATCGGCGCCGACGGAGACGATCCTTCCGTCCAAGACCGCCCGATTCGGTCCGAACTCGCGAATTGCACCGCCATCTTCGGCATGACCCTTAGGCTCGATGGCTCGTACGACCCCCTCACCACGGCACTTTCGGGACCTGCCACAGCCACCTTCTACTTCGCCGAACCCAGCAATTGCCCGGCCGATACCGCAACCGGCGAATTCAGCACCCTCACCGGCTCATGGGATGGAACGTATCGCGATGGTGCGCTCGATGGGGAGGTTCGGTTCGCTGATTCCAGCACCGCGCTCGTCTTCCCGCTCGAAGCCGCCTTGGAAGAACCGGAACCCGAACCCGGTGCCTCAACTGGCTCCACCGGTTCCGAGAACCCGGCAGCCTCCCCCGAAGACCCGGCGAACACCGAAGGCGAAGACCCCGAAGGCGAGGACGGCGAAATCCCGCCCCCCGTCATCGCCCCACCAGTTGTGCTCGAGGAAATCGAACCGGAAGAAGCAGCCGGTGTTGGGCTCATCGGCGCCGGTGCTGCCGGGTTGGTCGGCCTCGTGAGCGCCGCCAGCGCCGCCGCCTCCGCCCCAACCGGCGCACCCATCGGTGTGTTCGAACAGCCCGAAGCGAAGAAACCCGAAGACGACGAAGAGGGTCCCCGAGAGCGCACCAGGGATGACATCGACCCCGAGGACGTGGACCAGGCCGCCGAAAACATCGTTCGCCTCGCCGGCAAAGAAAACTACCAGGATATCCTCGAGGCGGTCCGCAGCCGCATGGAAAACGGAACAATCGACGCAGCCACACTCGAAACGCTGCGCCAGATCCTCAAGGATCGGATGGCCATCGATGCCGCCCTCGCCTCCAGCGACCTCATGAACAAGCCCGATTGGCAGGCCTTCCTCGAAGGCTTCCGCAGCGACCTCGCGCGCCTCGCCGACCATTTCGGTATGGGCATCGTCATCCGCGACCCACTCCTCGTGACCCGAATCCTGGCGGCCGTCCATACCGCCGGCGCGTCCGAGGTCGTCTTCTTCCCCGCCCAGGTGGCCGGGGCACTCTGGGACCGCGCGAACTCCCCCGGGCAGGACATTCGGACCACCGAGGACGCGGCGATGGAAGTCGCCACCGTCATTGGCGTCGAGGCCGCAACCGAAGCCGCGGGCGAACTGCTGGGCGCCGGCCTCATCCGCGGAGGCGGAGCGGCGGTCGATGCGCTTCGCGGTGCGGGCAAAGGAGCAGACCTCACGGACCTCGCCCGCGGCGTTCGCCCCGGGTCGCTGGATGAGGCCATGGAGGGTGCCGCTCGCGGCCTTCCGCCCGCCGGCACGCTCGACGAAGCACTGGAGGGCGGTGCCCGTGGCCTTCCGCCCGCCAGCTCGCTCGATGAAGCCATCGAGGGTGGCGCCCGCCGGGCAGCCCTCGATGAAGCGGCCGCCGGCCGCCCGCCCGCAGACCTCCGGGCTCCCATTCCCGAAGAAGAACTCGCGCCGTTCCGCCCGCAGGAGATGGAAAACAGTCCCATTACCCGCACCAGCGGCCCGCGCGCACCAGGGGCATCGCCCGACGTTCCGCCACGGGGCGCTTCGCCGCGCGACCTCGAACCAACCGTGTTTGACCCCGACCCGCTGAAGCCCCCCTCCGTCGTCCCTAAACAGGACGACACCTGGCTGAAGAACGCCCCCAACGGCACCAAAATCCCCGAGGACCAGCTCGGCGCCACCGGCTACACCCGCGGCCAGATTGAGGACCTCCAGGACATTGCCCGGCGCAACGACGTACTCCTCGGCCAGCGCGCCACCAACCCCGCGGCAGCCCACCACATCGAAAACGGCACAGCCGTGCCCAAGCCCATGCCGGTGAAACAGAAAACCACCACGCCGACCGACCTGCTCATCGGTGGCCGCCCAGAAAACGAAGGCCTCGTCTCCGTCTTCAGGCCAACCCCGCCGAAAGCCAGCGACTTCCGCAACCCGTCGGACTACAAGCAAGCCATGGAGCGCTACGTCTCCCGCGCCGATGAGTTCAACCGCACGATGAAAGACCTGGATGCACTAAAGCGCGATCACGGCATCACCTGGGACCCGCAGACCGGACTTTTGAAGAACGCCGACGGAAAGCCGTTCGCCGGCGATATCGACGGCGTCTACATCAAGGACGCGAAAACGGGGCGGGTACTGAACCCCGATGACCTCCCGGAAAAGGGCCAGACCGTGAACCGCTACAACCGGGTCATGGCCGAACTCGAGTCGTCACGCGTCCAGACCCAACACGGCATGGAATCCAGCGCCGTTCGCGACATCGCCAAGCTCAAAGGGCCACAGGCCATCCCGGGCGCCGAGAACCTCCACGAAAACCTTTCCCGAAACCACCAGCTCGGCAAAGAAACCCTCATCGAAGTCGGACCCGACGGCATCCAGAAAGGCCCTCGGCCCTTCGGCGTGTACGACCAACTCCATCCCGAACAGAGCTCTCTGAATCGAGGTCTCCCCATGGCGATTCCCGAATGACGGGCCCCAAACGCATCCTCCTTTCGAACGAAGCTCTCATGCTCGCAGAAGGCATCGCGCGCGGCGGCCGCCCCTCGCCGTCCACCGTCCAGTTCTTTCAGGAATCGGGCCTCGCAGAGGATGGGTTCCTCGATCCCACACTCTCGCACGTTCTCCGGGTGCTGGATTCCGCGGCCCTCGCCATCACCGCCACAAGGCTCATCCCGGGCAGCACCAACTACCAGGCGCTGTCTCTCGCGGCCCCCGCCGGCGACGCCGATTTCGTGGCGAAAGGAGGCTCGGATGAGGTCCGCGATCTTCTCTGGCTCGGCCCCGCTACCGATGCCGCCGTCCACCTCGCGGATTTCCTCGGGCTCGCCGCACCCGCTTCCGATGCCCAATCCCAAAGCTTCGACCTCACCCGCGATGGCTGGTTCGCCCTCTGCGCACTCGCCGACTTCCAGGTCCTCACCCACCTGCGTGCTCAAATCGATGCCGTACCGGCAGCCCCGCCCACCGTCGAAGCGCTCGAGCGACTGACCACCGAAACCCTGGGCCGCGCCGACACCTACCGGGCCGCATTCGCCGCCGAACGGCTCGCACCCGAATCGGGAACCCGGCCGGATATCGCGTCCGGGATCGCATCCCTCCCGCCGGCGATCCTCACCAGCGCCGAACCCGTCGAACTCAGCCCCGAAGGCCGCCTGGTCGTCGAATCGGTTGCGCAGGCGCTCGTTTGGGGGCAGGTCACCGCGTTCGTTGCCGGCCAGGACGGCCCTCCGGCCTGTCTCACCACGCTTCGCGGGGTAACCAACGCCCTGCTCATCGGCTGGAACGCCGACGGCACCGCCTGCTCCGTCACCGTCCACGATGCGCCGTCCGCGACGTATGCCCTCTACAGCATTCTGCTTGATACCGTTGAACGATCCGCGGCCCAACCAACACCGGAATCTCCCCAATCGACGCCGGCCGCGCCTGATGTCACCACCTCGCACGCCCGCTTCTGCGCCTCGTGTGGCAACCAGCTCTCGCCATCAGCCAAATTCTGTGCCGCGTGCGGCAATCCCGTCGCAACCTGAGCGGCGATCTCCGTCGCCCCTACGGCAGCGCCACGTTCGCGCCGATCAGGTTCGAACTCCCCGCGCTCGCGCCCGTCGGGACCACCTGCCCGTTCACCGAGACCGAAATGCTCGCTCCGATGCGGTTCGCGCACCCGTCGCCACCGAGGTAGAAGTCCACCCGGTACGCCCCATCGATGTTCTTCGCCACGGGCCCCGGCACGCCGTTGAACAGCAGCCGCACATCGTAGCTCCCCGCCGCCGCCGGGGCACCCGCAACCGTCAACGCACCGGCAACGCGGCCGTCCGGTGGCCGCGTCGCACTCGGGTCCACCGGGCAGTACTCCCCGGCCGCCACCACAGGCGCCGAAGTCGGCGTCGCGGTTGGCGCTGCGGTTGGGTTGCCGCCGCTCCCACTCCCACCGCCACCACTCGGGCGCCGGGTCGCGGTCGGCGTAGCCGTCTCGGGCGTCGGGCTCGATGCCGTCGGCGAAGGTGTCGCCGTCCGGGTTCGGGTCGCGGTCGCGCTCGGCGAAGTCGTCGCCGTCGCGGTAGCCGTCGGCGTCTCAAGGTCATCCGCATCAACGAGGTTCGGGTTCGGGTCATCGCCGGTCAGCAGCCAAACGCCGCCCAGCGCGAACACAAACCCGACCAGGCCAAGCCCCGTCCACCCGAGAGCCTGCCGCGCCGGCGTGTTGAACACTCCCCGGAGCCAGAGAATCACACCCTCAGCGTAACCCACACAACGCCATACCGCCCAAGCCAGCAAGCCGCGCCATGGGGAACCGCGCACGCAGTAAGCGGATCGGGAACCGCGCACGCAGTAAGCGGATCGTGAACCGCGCGCCCAGCTGCCCGGC
>CALFYR010000365.1 GCA_937954195.1 uncultured Dehalococcoidia bacterium | reverse complement strand
GTCGGGAATAGCGTCAGTATATATCACGAAGTGGAGTGGCATGGTTGCGCCGTCCACATTCGTCCAGTAGTCTAATCGGGACGGCTTAAGAAGTTCAGGGGGGAACCTTATGTCAGGACTGCGCATACATTTCCTGACCTTTGCCGCGCTGCTGGGAGCAGCAGGGCTGGCGAGAGGTCAAGGCGGGGTAGACTCTCCGCTATTCACTTCGCGGCAAGCCGCGCAAGGAAAGACACTTTATGCGACCCAGTGCGCAGCGTGCCATGGAGAAACATTGCAGGGCGGCTCCGCAGGTCCGCTGGCCGGTCCCGCCTTCGCTGCTGCCTGGACGATGGGCGGCTTTGTAGGCGAATGGGCCGATTCCCAGTTGACGGTGGATGACCTGGACTTTATCATCCGCACGACAATGCCGAAAGGGGGCGCCGGACGAATGAGCGCCGAGGAGCACACGGCAGTACTCGCTTACATTCTTCAACAAAACGGCTACCGGGCGGGTCCGACGCCTCTGCGCGCCGGGTCGCCGCTGATGAAGCAGTCGCGGCTGCGTTTCGGCACGGCCGAAGGAGTGGCATCGGCGCCGCCGCCGTTGCGGATCGCGGGTGATCCGGCAGCTATTCCGAAGGGGGGCGGACCGACACAGGAGGAACTAAGCCGGGCAGCGGCTTCCACACGGGACTGGCTCTATCACACGCACGATTATTCCGGCGCCCGCTACGTCGCGTTGGACCAGATTAATAGCAGCAACGCCGGTCAACTGCGGGCGCTATGTGTATTTCAGGTGGGCGAGGAGGGAAATTTCCAGACAGGTCCTATCGTGTATCAGGGGACGATGTACGTCACAACGACCCGGTCAACCGTAGCTCTGGACGCGACCAACTGCCGTCCGAAATGGCGTCATACGTGGGTACCGAAGGCCAACGAAGTCTGGCGGAACAATCGTGGCGTGGCGATCAAGGACGGATACCTGGTGCGGGGCACGTCGGATGGATACCTGGTGGCTCTGAATGCAGCCACCGGGGCGTTGGTGTGGGCCGTGAAAGCGGCGGATGCAAGACAGGGCGAGACGTTCACGATGGCTCCGCTGATCTTCGAGGATCTGGTGTTGATCGGACCGGCGGGGAGCGAGAACGCGGTGTCGGGATGGGTGGGCGCCTTCCGGCTGCGGGACGGCACTCTCATGTGGAAGTTCCAAACCGTCCCTGGCGCGACGGGCGCGGGCTCGGAATCCTGGGGCAATCCGAAGGGAATCAAACTGGGCGGTGGCGCAGTATGGACTCCATTCAGCCTCGATCCGGAAAAAGGCGAGTTGTTCGTCGCGGTCACCAATCCGGCGCCGGATCTCCCCGCGGAACTACGGCCTGGGGACAACCGCTATACCAACTCGGCCGTCGTGCTGGATGCGCGCACAGGCAAGCTTCTCTGGTACCGGCAGATGGTGGCGAATGACTCGCACGATTGGGATTTGACGCAGGTGAGTCCGCTCTTTCGCGCGGATGTCGGCGGGCGAGAGGGGCGACTGCTGGCCACGGTGGGCAAGGACGGAATCCTGCGGACGGTCGACCGGGATAGTCGCGAAGTGGTTTATTCGACGCCAGTGACGACGATCCGGAACGCGGAGGCGCCGGTGACCGAAGAGGGGGTCGAGGCGTGTCCCGGGGTACTCGGGGGAGTGGAGTGGAACGGGCCGGCGTTTCACCCGTCACTGAAGATGCTGTACGTGAACGCCGTGGACTGGTGTAGCAAGTTTACCTCGGCAAAAACCGTACGGCACATTCCGGGACGAACGTACTTGGGGGGGACGGTGGAGTTCGGGGCTGAGGCGCAGGGGTGGGTGACCGCGATGGATGCGTCCACTGGGGCCGTGAAATGGAAATATCAGTCAAAGCGGCCAATGGTATCGGCAATCACCGCGACGCAGGGGAACGTGGTGTTCACGGGTGAGTTGACGGGGGACTTTCTTGCGCTGGATGCGAGGAACGGGGCCGTCCTGTACCGCTTCAACACGGGCGGAGGGATCGGGGGCGGTGTGGTGACCTACCAGGAAGCCGGCAAGCAATATGTGGCGGTGATGTCGGGCAAGCCGTCGCCGTTCTGGGTGAGTGAAATCGCCGGGGCTCCAACAGTGTTCCTGTTTGCGCTGCCGTAGCAGTCCGCGGGGAGAGTTCTGGATTATTCGCAGCCAGGGAGGCATCCCTTCGCGATCGGTGGTGTACCGGCGGAGTGCGGACACTGCGCGTTGGAGAGAGAGCACACCACAGCGGTTATTTGCCGATGCAGAAGGTGGCGAAGATGCGGTTGAGGATGTCGTCGACGGTGGTGGCACCGGTGATGGCGTCGATGGGTTGGAGGGCGGCGTAGAGATCGAGGAGGAGCATTTCGTGGGGGATGTGGAATTGGACGGCCTGACGGGCCTTGTGGAGGGCGTCGATGCTGTCGCGGAGGAGTTGCTCGTGGCGGAGACTGGTGATGAAGCCGGATTCCTGGGCGGATTCCGAGGCGAGGCCGACGGCTTCGCGGATGGCTTCCCGCAGGTGGGCGATGCCTTCGCCCGTGAGGGCGGAGACGGCGAGGGCTTCGCTGGTGGGGGCGAGATCGCACTTGTTGTAGACAACGAGATGGCGGCCGAGATGGCGGGCTTTCTCGAGGAGCACTTCGTCGTCCGCGGAGATGGGGGCTGAGGCATCCAGCACGACCAGCGTCAGGTCGGCGTCGGCCATGGCCTGATAGCTGCGCTCAATGCCGAGGGTTTCGACGAGGTCGGTGCCTTGGCGGATGCCGGCGGTATCGAGGAATTTGACGGGAATGCCGCCGAGCGAGGCTGTTTCGGAGACGGTGTCGCGGGTGGTGCCGGGGATGGCGGTGACGATGGCGCGATCCTGTTCCAGAAGCCGATTGAAGAGGCTGCTTTTGCCGACGTTGGGGCGGCCGACGATGGCGAGGGAGAATCCGTTGTGGACCATGCGCCCGTAGGAGAACGTGCTGACGAGTTGTTCGAGGCCGCCGGTGAGCGGCTGGAGGCGGCGGAGAATCTCCTCATCGGGGGCCACGTCGACATCGTCTTCGGCGAAATCAATGCCGGCTTCGAGCAGGGAGATCAGTTCGAGCAACTGATTCTTGAGCGGCTGGATGCGCTTGGAAACGGAACCTTCGATTTGCTGGGCGGCGATGCGGGCCTGGTAGAGAGTGGTGGATTCGATGAGATCGCGGACGGCTTCGGCGCGGGGCAGATCGAGGCGTCCGTTGAGGAAGGCGCGGAGCGTGAATTCGCCGGGTTCGGCGGGACGGGCGCCGAAATGGCAGCAGCGCTCGACGCAATACTGGAGCACGATGGGGGAGCCGTGGCAGGAGATTTCGACGACATCCTCGGCGGTGTAGGAGAGCGGCTTGCGGAAGAAGGCAACGATGACGTGATCGATGGAGTGGCCGTGTTCGTCGCAGAGGGTGGCGAGGAAGGAACGCCAGGGCTGCCAGTCGGGTTCGGTGTCGAGGAGTAGGGCGGTGATGGAGGTGGCTTGGGGTCCGGAGAGGCGGACGACGCCGATGCCGCCGCGTCCGGGCGGAGTGGAGATGGCGACGATGGTGTCGTGGTGGCGCAAGCCTGGAGCTCCCAATCAAAGCGGCCTCGACAGGGGTGACGACGCTACAAGAGCTTCGCTCTTGAGGCCGGCCGGGGGGCCGGCCGCGGGTTAGGGAACCCGCCCCACAAAGCCCACTCCACTCTAGCGTGGGGGGCCTCGACGGGGGCCACGGCCGCGGCCGCCGCGATCGCGATCGCGGTCTCCACCGCCGGGGCGGCGTGGAGGTCCACCGCTGCGCGGACGATCGCCGTAGGGGCGTTCGCCGAAGGGACGGGGAGGCGGTTCGGGGGGCGTGGGCATGCCTGCCGGATAGATGACGACCTGGCGGTAGGGACCGGTGCCGGCGGATTCGCTGCGGACTTCGGTTTCGTGGCGCAGGGCGAGGTGGATGATGCGGCGCTCGCGGCTGGACATGGGCGAGAAGCGGAACGGGGTGTTGGAACGCTTCACACGCTCGGCAGCCGTGGCGGCGCTGAGGCGCAGCTCGGCGATGCGCAGCATGCGGTAATCGTTGGCATCGAAGCAGAGGCGCTCGTGGTGATCGGAGGGCATGCCGAGCGCTTCCATGGTGAGGTATTCGAGGGCGAGAAGGAGTTCGCCTTTATTCGCGAGGACGAGATCGACGTCGGGGCCGGAGAAGCGAACGACGAGTTCGGGGTCCTCTATTTCCGGGTGCGGGTTCTCGCCGGTGGCGACGTCAAAATCCAGATCGAATCCGGCAAGGCCGATGACTTTGCGCAGGAAGGCTTCGATGCGGGGTCCGTGTTCTTCAACCGTATATATTCGCTCTGCCACGTTCCATCCAAGGCTCTATTTCTTCTTCTTCGGCGCCTCTGGCGGCTTGGCCGGTTGAGCCACGCCCATCATCTTATTCAAGAGATACTGCTGGGCAATTCCCACCACGTTGCCGGTCAACCAGTATAACACCAAGCCGCTGGCGACACTCCAGAAGAGGAAGATGAACATGAGGGGCATGAGCATCATGATGCGCTGTTGCTGGGGGTCGGCACCGGGCTGCTGGGGGGTCATGCGCTGAATGATGAACTGTGTGGCGATGGTGGCCAGAGGGAGGATACGAAGGGAAAGCTGTTCGGGCTGGGAGAGGTCCGTGACCCAGAGCCACTGTGCGCCGCGCATTTCGATGGCGACGGTGAGCACCTTGTAGAAGGCGAAGAGGAAGGGCATCTGGAGGAGCATGGG
>CALFYR010000364.1 GCA_937954195.1 uncultured Dehalococcoidia bacterium | reverse complement strand
GAAGATCGGGCAGACTTCGGGCGCGTGCTGGCACTGACGGTGACGCCAGCGGCGCGCATGGAGGCATAAGCATGGCAGTTGAACTTCCCGAAAAAGGCCGGTCCTGGCCGGAGCTTGAGGCGGAGATGACCGCCATGCGCGAACACGATCTCGACTGGAAGCACGGCCGCCACGGGGCTTACGTGTGGTACGCGAACGACGACCTGGAACACGTGCTGCGCGAATCGTTCGGGATGTTCCTCGTCGAGAACGGGCTCGGCGTGCGGGCGTTCCCCAGCATCGGGCGCATGGAGAACGAGGTGCTGACCATGGTCCGCAACCTGCTCCACGGCGACGACGAGGCCGCGGGAATCTTCACCAGTGGCGGCACCGAAAGCATCTTCCAGGCGATGCTGGCCATGCGGGAGTGGGCCCGCAGGGAGAAGCCGGCGAGCCGGCCGACGGTGGTGGCGCCGCATTCGGCCCACCCCGCGCTGAGCAAGGCGGCGCACATCCAGGGGTTCGACGTGCACCGCGTGCCCGTTGCCGCCGACTACCGGGCCGATGTCGCCGCAATCGAAGCAGCCATCACGCCCGACACCATCGGGATTTATGCCTCCGCGCCGACGTATTCCCTGGGGATGGTCGATGACATCGAGGGGCTGGGCGAAGTGGCCGCGCGGCATGGCCTCTGGCTCCACGTCGATGCGTGCGTCGCCGGCATCCTCGGCGGGTTCGTGCGCGAAGCCGGCTACGACGTCCCGGTCTTCGATTTCCGCGTGCCGGGAGTGACCTCGATTTCGGCGGACCTGCACAAGAGCGGGTTCGCGGCGAAGCCGGCTTCGACGGTGACGTTCCGGAACCGGGCGTACCGCGAAGGCGCGCGGTTCACCTTCGATGACTGGCCAAGCGGCACCTACACGGGGCTCACGTTCACGGGGACGCGGCCCGGCGGCGCGATTGCGGCGGCCTGGGCCGGCATGAACTTCCTCGGCCGGGAAGGCTACCTGGACCTGGCGAAATCGAGCATGCGCGCAAAGGAGAAGATCATCGCCGGGCTGCGGGCGCTCCCCGGAGCTGTCATCCACGGTGAATCTCAGCTGTACGCGTTCGCGTGGGCGTTCGAAGGGGTGGATATGGGCGCCGTCGCGGCGGCGATGGGCAAGCGCGGCTGGGTTTGCGGCCGCACCACGAGCCCCCAGGGAATCCACGTGATGGCCACGCCGATCCACGAGCCGTACGCCGGTGAGTACGTGGCTGCGGTCGCGGAGTGCGTCGCGGAGGTCCGCGCCGGCAGCGCGACCGAAGTGAAGGCGGCGGCGTACAACTGAGGCGAATTCGCGGGCACTCCATAATTCGCTTGACTGGCCGGATCGGGCGCGCCTAGCATCGCGCCCAACCTACGGCCCGGGAGTGACCGCATCATGAACCATCCGATCATCAAGGAATTCCGCGACTTCCTGGTCCGCGGCAACCTCATCGAGCTGGCTGTCGCGTTCGTGATGGCCGGGGCGTTCGCGCGGGTCGTTTCGGCCTTCACCGATGGCATCGTGCTGAACTTCATCGCGGCGATCGTGGGCGAGCCGAGCTTCAACAGCATCGGCCTGGACATCGGCGACAGCCGCCTGCTCATCGGCAACGTGATCACCGAGATTGTCTACCTGATCCTTGTCGGCGCGGCCGTGTTCTTCTTCATCGTGAAGCCGGTGCAGGTCATTCGCGAACGCCAGAAGAACGAGCCCGAAACGATCGCCCCACCAGAAGACATCGAGCTCCTGCGGGAGATTCGCGACCTGCTGCGCGCCGGCCGGCCGTAGCGAACCCACAAGTCCGAGGGGGACGACAAAGCGCGCGGTTCTGCCGCGCGCTTTGTCTTGTCCCCGGCGGCGTGTTCTGATTGAGCGATGCCGAGACCCCGCCCGAAACCGAACTCCACGCCCGATGACGTCGCCTTCGGCATCAATCCCTGCGCCATGGCACTGGAGACCGGGTACGCGAAGTCGTTGCTCTTCTACCGCGACACGAAGAACGAGCGCGTGCTGGACCTGGTGGAGCGGGCGCGTTCGGCCGGGTTGAGTGTGCAGGGGGTGGACGGCTACCGGCTGGACGAGCTAAGTGGCGATGGCGTGCACCAGGGGGTGCTGGTCCGCGTGCGGGACGTACAGCCCGTGGACCTGCG
>CALFYR010000363.1 GCA_937954195.1 uncultured Dehalococcoidia bacterium | reverse complement strand
CGTCCTTCGCCGTGAGGACATCCACTTCTTTCAGCTCTCCGATCGCTACGTGGTCGATCTCCCGGGCTACGGCACGAATATCTACTCTCTTGGCGACTTCGTGTTGTTCGCGGGACTGGGTCTGATCGTGCTGCAGGCGGCGTGGATGCTTGCGCGGCCCGAACGAGGACCGGCGGCTCCAGAAACGCAGCGTTCGCGGAATCCTGCTAGCCTTTCGGACTAATCGGGAGGGCAGCATGCGGTTCGTTATCTACGGCGCGGGGGCAATCGGCGGCACCATCGGCGCGCGGTTGTTTCAGTCGGGCCACGAAGTCGTCCTCATAGCGCGTGGCGCACACCTGGACGCAATGAAGACGAAGGGGTTGCGGCTGCAAACGCCCGAGGAAGACGTTGTCCTGCCGGTGCCCGCGGTGAACCACCCAAAGGACGTGGAATGGCGTGCCGGTGATGTGGCTATCCTGACCATGAAGACACAGGACACCGAGCCCGCGCTGCGCGACCTGGAGATTGCGGCCGGTACGTCGCTCCCGGTTATCTGCGCGCAAAACGGCGTTGAGAACGAACGCCTGGCCTCCCGCCGATTCGAAAACGTGTATGCGATGCTCGTGGCCCTGCCGGCGACGTTCCTGGTCCCCGGTGAGGTCATCGCATCGGCCACTCCGCTCAGTGGTTGCCTGCACTCGGGGTGCTACCCCGGCGGGACTGATTCCACTATCTCGGACGTATGCGCCGCGCTCGCGGGTTCGCGATTCCATGCCGAACCCAGTCCCGACGCCATGGCCCTCAAGTACCGAAAGCTGATGCACAACCTCGGGAACGGTCTCGATGTCATTACCGGGCGGATGTCGTGGGGCGCAGGCGGCGACCTGGGGGCTGTCACGGAACGTCTGCGCGAAGAGGCCGCAGCCTGCTTCGAGGCAGCGGGGATCACGGCGGTGCCGCAGGACCAGTACGTGGACCGCGTCCAGCGGCACTACAAGGCGCAACCCGTGGGAGGGCAGGCGCGGAACGGGAGTTCCACCCTCCAGAGCGTGCTCCGCGGCCACTCGACCATCGAAGTCGACTATCTCAACGGCGAGATTGAGCTGCTCGGGAAGCTGCATGGTGTGCCGACGCCCTACAACTCGGCCGTTCGTCGAATGGCGACCTCCATGGCCGCACGCGGCGAGAAGCCCGGCTCGGTATCGCTTGAAGAGCTGATGCGCGTCGCCTCTGCGGGCTAGCTACTTAGCGCGCCGTGCGTCTTCAGGTCGCTCAGGAGGGTCAGGACGATGTCATCGGCGAGGTCCCGAGGAAGGTCGGGACCTTCGTAGGTGCCATCGTTTGTCTCGAAGCTCATTTCAGGGCCGGAGAGCATGCCGTACGCCTCATCCAACACCTGCTGCTCCGTCCGCGAGCCATCAAGGAGGGCCAGTAACGCGCGGCCGGCCGAGTTGATCCCGAGGGACTGGTGAAACCTTGTTGGGATTGAGGCCATGTCGGCGCCGAAGATCCGGGCCGGGAGCCACGCGGTGAGGTTCGTCGATTGCAGGGCGGGGGGGCCGAGCGGTCCGTCACTCACTTCGACGATCTCGTGGGCCAGCAGGTTCAGGAGCACCCGTTCAGTCTCGTCGCCTTCCACCGCTCCCGCGATGTTCTTCAACTCTGCGAATCCGAGCGTCCCGGGGTAGGCTGCACGGAGTGCCGAGACGATGCCCTGGCCAAGTGCGTTGGCGAGGGTCGTTAGCCGCCCATCCGCTCCGAAGGCGGAGTCGGCGGTTTCGCCCGGCGTGCCCGGGGAGTGGGCGATGCGGTAGGTGAGTCCGCGCGCGACCTCCGGTTCGATTGTGCGTTGAAGCTCGATGTCTTTGGAGCAGACGAGGGAGTGCTTGAACGTTCGGTTCACCAGGAAGTCCCGGTACTGCTCGAGGGCAACCGCAGTCACGGAGATGCGTTCCAGGGTTTCAGCTACCTCCGGCGGCAAATTGCCGGAGACCATGGAGGCAAACGTCGCGTCGCCCAGGTACTGGAGGCCATGCTCTTCGACCTGGTCGGCGAACTCGTAAAGGTAGAAGGCCCGGTTGTCGCTCTCAAGGAACTCGTGAACGACATAATAGTCCGGGTACCGGGAGATGACGTCCCGGACGGCGGACACGGCCTGGTTGGGTACCACAAGACCGGGAATCTCGGCCGCGAGCGTGCCGCTTGCTTCTGCGACGAAGTCAACAAGCGCACGGGCCTGCTGGGCGCGCTCCTCGACCGTCGGGAAGTAGCGGCCGTGATAGACCATCATGTCGCGCACTCCCTTGCGAAAGTGCCAGCCTGGAAGCGCGTTGTAGCTGATGAATCCGATGCCGTTTGGTGAGAGCTTTGCCCGGATGGTTTCGAGGATGGCGTCTCGGACCGGGTCCGGAACCCAGGAGTACACGCCGTGGCAGATGATGTAGTCGAACGGGCCATCCAGTCCCCCGGCGTCCACGACACTCATCGCCTTCAAGTCGATGTTCGAGAGCCCGAGATGCTCCGCGCGTTGCTGGGCCAGCTCAATCTGGCGTGCGGAGAGGTCAATCCCGGTGAAGGTTGCGCCGGGGAGAGCGTAGGCAAGCGGGAGCAGGTTGCTGCCGCCCGCGCAGCCTATCTCGAGGACACGGGCGGTCGCGGGGTCGGGGGCGTGCAAGCCGAAAAGCCGCCCGATTGCCCGCATCCGGGAAGGATGTGAACTCGCCACACAACCACCGTCGTACGGGAGGTCGTCGTAGCTGACGTGGGAAGAGAGCGGCTCGGCCACGGCAACATTGTCCTCGGGATGGATGGGAACAGAAAGCGCGAAACCCGCCTGATGGCGGGTTTCAAGAAGCAGCGAGTCTGGCGACCCCGAGCGGACTTGAGGTCGACATACCCCGCCAGTAGTCCCAATCCTACCACCTGGTTTCACTTGAAGAGAAGGCGAAAGAGGCCGAACGCAGCCTCAATTCCCGCGACGACTGCTCCGGTCTGCGCTCCATACTCCAGAACGCGCTGACCCGTCGTGCTTGTGCCCAGGCCCTGTGCCATCGTGATACGGGACCGTTGCCACTGTTCAACGATGTTTTGCTCGAGACGGAGGGCGTGCAACGCCTGGCTCAAACCGGGAAGGACAAGCTCTTCGACCACGCCACGCTCGATGCCAGAAAACTCGTGCGCGGCGATCTCAGCGATTACGACCTCGATTTGGCCGACGGCCTTGGCTCGTACTGCGGCACTCCTCACGCTCGACGGGACATCTTGAGGAATTGCGTCAAGCCACGCGCGAGCGTCGCGATCCAGAAATGTTGCCCTTGGG
>CALFYR010000362.1 GCA_937954195.1 uncultured Dehalococcoidia bacterium | reverse complement strand
AGCTCAGGAACCCGCCAACCGCCGGGTTCTTCCCCTCGACAATCCCGTCGAACCGCGCCTTGATCGTCGTCAGCATGTAGTCCTGCGCGGGGATGATGTAGAAGGTGTCGGTCAGCACAGCGTCGAGCACTTTCTGGGCGACCTCCTCAGGCTGGAACCCGCTCTTGAGCATGTTCTCGACCATCGCCCGCCCTTGCTGCGCTTCCGGCGTGTCCTGCGAACGGTCGCGCCGCGCGCCGAATTCTTCCGGCTTGTTCCGTTCCGCCTCCAGGATGTTTGTGTTCACCCACCCAGGGCAGAGCACGGAAGCGGAAAGCTTCAGGTTCATCATCTTGAACTGCTTGTAGAGGCCTTCGGTGAGACACACCACGCCGTGCTTCGAAACCGAGTAGGGGTCCGCGCCGGTGAGCAGCCCCGCGACCGAAGCGGTGTTCACGATGTGGCCTTCTTCGCCGTTCGCGATCATGCGCGGCACGAACGCGCGAATGCCGCGCAGCACACCGGTGAAGTTCACGCCGAACACCCAGTCCCAGTCCGTCATCGGCGCTTCCCACACCGGCAACCCCGAGCCTCCGGCGACACCTGCGTTGTTGCACACGATGTGGACGTTCCCGAACGTGCTGAACGCGCGGTCGGCCAGTGCCTCAACTGAGTCGTCTTCAAGGACGTTCGTCCGAACGGCGAGCGCTTTGCCGCCCTTCTGCTTGATGCCCGCCTCGGCCATCGCCAGCGGCTCGCTCTCGATGTCCGCGAGCACGACGTTCATGCCTTCTTCGGCGAACCGGGTCGCGAAGGCGAGGCCCATGCCACTCGCCGCGCCGGTGACCACCGCAACCTTGCCTGCCAGGTCCTTCATGTCCGAACACCCCTCGGGTTAGTGGGGCGGACTATACAGGCGGCAGAGCGTCACGTTTGCTCAAGAAAATCCCGGAAGACGTGCCAGTACCGCGTTGTCCCCGGCACCTTGATCCGCTTCGTCAGCGGCGAACTCATCACGTCCACAGTCCGCGTCTCCGGCGGATACGCCGAACAGTGGATGCGCGGTTCGGCGGCCACCGTGTGGTCGTCGGCCGCCAGCGCCTCCAGGATGCCGGCCGGCAGTGGTTCGCGGTACAACGTCACGTACTGGCGTTTCGCCTCGGCCGGGTGGTCCGCGAACGGGTCCGTGGCCGCGAACGCCTCCAATTCCTCGCGCGGCCACACCATGGCGAACGCGTTCTTCATGCCCCGTTCGACGAGTGCCGCCTCCAGGACATCACGCGCTTCCTCCTCACTCCGACCCCACTCGAAGTGAATGTTCCCGGTCTGCAGGTACGTTGAAACGCCTTCGAACCCGAGGCCGCCGCACAATTCCCGCAGCGCATCCATACGGATGCGGTTGGCCTTGCCAACATTGATCGCCCGCAGAAACGCGCAATACCGCATGACCGGGGAGTCTATCGGGCCGCCGCCACTACCGCCGAGCGTCCGGTGGCGCTGGTGATACGACTGGAAGGTCGGCTGGCTGGACTGACCTACAGCCCCAGGGGTTCGCGCAATTCGGCCAGGTGGCCGATGACGCGGTCCGGGACGTGTGGGATGGACTTGTCGAGTTCGAGGCGGTCGCGGTGGATCCAGGTGGCGTGGATGCCGGCGCCCTGCGCGCCGCCAACATCGGCGTAGAGGTTATCGCCGATGTGCCAGGCTTCCTCGGCGTTGGCGCCGACCGTCTCAAGCGAGTGCCGGAAGACGCGCGCATCCGGCTTCCCGTATCCGAACTCACCCTCGATGACGACGACATCGAAGTGCTCGGCGAGCGGGAACTTGCCGAGCTTCCAGCGCTGCATCTCGGCGGGGCCGTTGGTAAGAAGCGCGAGCTTGAACCCTGATCCGCGGAGCGTTTCGAGCGTTTCGATGGCGTCGTCGAAGAGCTTCATCCGGCTCGACTGCTCATCCCAGTAGAAATCCGAGAGCGCCTTGGCGCGGGCGGCGTTGAGGCTGAGGCCGAGGAGCGCCTGTTCGATGTTGTGGGTGCGGGCGTCGTGGAGGCGGGTGCGCCAGTGCTCGACCGCCGCCTCGTCTTTCCAGAAGGCCATCATCTGGTTGCGGATGGCGGACTGCAGCGCATCGGGTTCGCAGCCGAGTTCGGTGGCGAAGGTGGCGGCGACGGACTTCCAGGATTCCTGCACGCCTCCCGAGGTATCGAGAAGCGTGTCGTCCATATCGAAGAAGACTGCGCGCGGGGCCATTGGATCCATCTTAGGCGAGGCGCGGCGAAACGAGGAACGGCCCGGGTTAACCCGGGCCGTCGTATCTGAGCGACCGTGCAGATCAGGCGACCTTGAAGCGGCCTGCGGTCCGGGCGAGCGTTTCGGCGACGGTGCGGACCTCGGCCGCGGTGGCGGCGAGTTCCTGCGACTGGGCCGAGAGCTCCTGGGTTGAGGCAGATACCTGCTCGGCCGAGGCGCTCGTCTCCTCGCTGGTGGACGACACCTGGAGGATGGCATCAGAGACGCGCGAGGTGCCGGTGGCGATGGTCTCCGCGCCCTGGACGGATTCGGACGCCATGGTGGCGATGGTCTCGGCGGAGGCGACGATGGTGTTCGCGCCTTCAGCGAGGCCCTGCACGTCCGACGCGATCTGCTGCATCTGGACTGCCGACTCGCGGACCGAAGCGATGATGGACTCAAGCGCCTCGCCGGCCTGGGCCGTGATCTCGCGCCCTTCGTGGACGTCCTTCACCCCGATGGCCATTACGTCGACGGCCTCCTGCGTGGCGAGCTGGACACGGGCGATCAGGTCGGCGATTTCCTTGGTGGAATCGCTCGACCGTTCGGCGAGCGAGCGGACGTTTTCGGCGACGACGGCGAAGCCGCGGCCCTGCTCGCCCGCGCGGGCGGCTTCGATGGCCGCATTCAGGGCAAGGAGGTTCGTTTGTGCGGCGATTTCGTCGATCGTCTTCACGATGTCGCCGATCTGCTGGCCGTACTCCCCGAGCTGCCCGACGGTGCTGGAGGCGCGCTCGACCGCATCGGCGATGGACTGCATGGAGGCGACGGCCTGAGAGACGGCGTCCTGGCCCTGCTGGGCGGCCTGACGGGATTCTTCGGCGGAATCGGCCACCATGCGCGAGGCTTCCGCGACGTGCTGGATGCGGCCACTGATATCGGCGGCGACGGTTCGCGAGCGTTCGGCAGAATCGGCGTTTGAGCGGGCGGCTGACGCCAGCTGCGACGAGCCAGAGGCGACCTGTTCGATTTCGCGGGCGCTCTGCTGGGAGAGTTCGGAAAGGCTGACCGCGGAGCGGGTGACCTCGTTGATGGCCGACGCGATCTGGGCTGTGGCTGAGGCCATCTGGCCGGACGAATCGCGAAGCGACTCGGACGAGGCGTTGAGGTGCGTAGCCCCTCCGTTGATGTCCGTCACCATTCCCGAGAGATTGACGCGGGCCGTGTTGTAGCTCCCGATGATGACCACCAGGCGGTCAAGCATCTTGTTGAGGGTCGCCGATGCGCGACCCACTTCGTCGTTGGAGTACGAGGGGATCTTTGGGGTGACGGGCGTGACGGCCACCGTCAGGTCGCCTGCCGCGAAGGCATTGACTCCGCTTTCAAGGTCCGTGAGACAGTTCTTCTCGATGGACTCGAGGCGGTTGACGACAGCTCCCACCGAGCCCTTGATGGTGCGGGCGATGTAGTAGGCGAGGCCCAACCCGAGGGCGGCGGCGACCACGGCGAAGAGGATGGCATTGCGGGTCGCGGCGCTGGAGGCCGATTTGGCGCTCTCGAAGACCGCAGCGGCCTCCTGTTCGGAGAGAACCGTTACGGCATTGAGCGTATCGACGACGGCTTCGGCAGTCTTGTCGCCAGATGGCTGACCATCGGCACCGTTCTCGTTCAGTTCGATGGCGGCTTCGAGGTTGCCAGCAACGATGTCGGCGAAGACGACTTCGCGGATGGCGACGAGCGTTTCCGTACCGGCGAGGGCCTCATCGATGCCGGCGAGAATCTCCGGGTCCGAGTGGAGGGCGCGAAACGCGTTGAGCTTTTCGACGGCGGTGGCGACGTGCCCCTCGGCGATGGCGACGGTCTCGGTTGCCTCCGCCGCGTCATCGGCGAGCAATGCGTCCATGGTGTAGATGTTGCCGAGCAGGAACTCCTGCTTCGCTTCATCGAGGACGATGAGGCCCTCGACGTGGGTTTCGTAGAGTTCTTCGGTATCGGCCACGGCGGCGGTGAGTGCCTGGATGGCGAAGGCGGTGGTGATGCCGAGCAGGGCGATGACGACGGCGAAGCTCCCGATGAGCTTCGCCATCAGCGGGCGGTTGTTAAACCAGGACATGTGTGTGGTGGACCCCCATTCATGGCGAGTGAATCATTCAGCGCTTTTCGAGTATCGACGGCGCGTATGCGATCCGGGCATAGGGGAGTTGCCTTATCGCACTGGCAGATCTCCCGGAGGAGGCTCGCGGCGTTTTTCGCTGGGCCCCGGGCGCTCGTATAGTCCGCCGCCATGGGAGCTTTCGACGGGATCCGGATCATCGATTTCAGTGCGGGCATTGGCGGGCCGATGGCCACGATGTTGCTCGGCGACCTTGGGGCGGAAGTCATCAAGGTGGAGCCGCCGGGCGGCGACCGCATGAAGGACCACCCGGGCTACCTGTGTTGGAACCGGAACAAAAAGGTGATCACGCTCGACGTTCACCGCTTTGATGACCTGCGCGCCGCCCGTTCGCTCCTTGCCACCGCGGATGTTGCCGTGTTCGACTGGGCGCCGGGGGAGCTGGAGCGGAGCGGTCTCGACGCCGTCACCCTGCGGGCAGCGAACCCCGCCTTGCTGCACGCATGGTTTCCGCCCTACTCCCCCACCGGCCGCTGGAGCCAGCTCCCGCCGGACGACGCGCTGCTCTGCGCGCTCGGTGGGGCTTCGATGCTGCAGCCGAGCTATGTCGACCGGCCGACCTACCTGGTCACGCCGCAGGTGAGCTACGGCCAGGGGATGCTGGGTGCCGGGGCGCTTGCCTCGGCGCTACTGGCGCGGCAGCAGACCGGGCTTGGGCAATCGATGACGGTGAGCGGGCTGCACGGCCTGGCGGCGGTGCAAAGCGGCGGGACGATTCACGCGCAAGGCATGGTGCGCATGGGCGGGCGCGGCAGCCGCGGCGGCACCCCGAACTACCGCCTCTACCAGTGCGCCGATGGCGGCTGGTTCTTCCTCGGGACGCTGACACCGGCGTTCTTCCTGAAGGCGCTGGAAGCGACGGACATGCTGCATCTGATGGCGCTCGAGGGCGTGGAGGGCGAGTTCACCAACCTGCTGAAGCCGGGCATCAATACCATCGTCATCGAGCACCTGGAGGCGCGGTTCAAGGAGAAGCCGCTCCAGGAGTGGCTGGACATCCTGCACGAGGCGGGCGTGCCGCGCGGGCCCGCCGGCCAGATCGACGAATGGTTCGCGAGCGAGACGATTGCCGCCAACGACATGCGCCTCGAACTGGAACACCCGAAGCTGGGCACGGTCACGATGCCGGGTGTGCCAGTGAAACTGACGGGGACGCCGGGTGCAGTTCGGCACTTGCCGGAGCCGGCGAAGGCGGAGGACATCGGGCCGCACGTGCCCTCGGTCGAGGCGAAGAGCGGCTCGTGGGCGCCGCACGGAGGGCCGCTGGGCGGCGTGCGCGTGCTGGACCTGGGGGCCTTCATCGCGGGGACCTTCGCGCCGGCGATCCTTTCGAATTGGGGCGCGGACGTCATCAAGGTCGAATCGCCGGACGGCGACCCATTCCGGACGTACGGGCTGGGGTTCGTCGGCTACAACCGCGGCAAGCGGGGGTTGGCCATCGACCTGAAGAAGCCGGACGGGCTGGCCGCGTTCATGGACCTGGTGAAGGTCTCGGACGTGGTGCTGGATAACTACCGGAACGGCGTGCGCGAACGCCTCGGCATCGACTACGCGACGCTGAAGAAGGTGAACCCGCGAATCATCAGCTGCTCGGTGACGGGGTATGGGCGCACAGGGCCGCTTTCGCCGGACCCCGGGTTCGACCCGCTTGTGCAGGCGCGCAGCGGGCTGATGAACCTGCAGGGTGGCGACGACGAGCCGGTGTTCTACCAGATCCCGGTGAATGACACGGCGAGCGCGATGATGGCCGCCTTCGGCGTGGTGGCAGCGCTGAACGCCCGCGAGCGCACGGGCGAAGGGCAGGAAGTGCTCACCAGCCTGGCGAACCAGAGCGTTCTGACGCTCTCCGGGGAACTCACCAGCTACGACGGCCGTCCGCCGAACCCGAAGGGCGGCATCGACCTGCTCGGGACCGGCACGATGAACCGGTTCTACGAGGTCAGCGACGGCTGGATCATGCTGGCCGGGAAGAAGCCGGAGCACTTCCCCTCGACGTGCGTGGCGGTAGGGCACCCGGAGTGGGCGGGGAGCATGGTGGCGGAAAAGGCGATGCTCGAACCTGTGGAGTGCATGATTTCGAAGCGGTTCGAGGAGGCCTTCGCGGGGATGACGCGGGAGGAGGTGATCGACCGGCTGCTGACCCGAGGCGTTCCGGCGGCCCCGGTCACGCAATCGACCGAGATCTTCGAGAGCCCGTGGTTCCACGCGAATGACTACTTCGAGGACTTCGACCACCCGCAACTGGGGCCGATTCGCGGACCGAAGTACCTGGGCACGTTCGACCTGCTGAAGGGCGGCTACCCGTACCGTTCGCCGCTGATTGGTGAGCACACCGTTGAGGTGCTAACCGAGTGTGGGTTCGACGAGGCGCGGATCGAGGGGTTGCTGGCGGCGGGAGTGGTGGCGCAGGGGTAGCAGAGAAGTCGAAAGGCGAAAGGTGCAAGGCGAAAGTGGTCAGGGCGTGCGGCGCGCCATGGTGAGGCGAGACAGGTAGGCCTTGGTGATCTTGCCGCCGTAGCGGTTGTCGATGAGGTCGCGGATGCAGGCGAGGAGGCCGTTGCGGGTTTCGTCCGGGAGAGCGATGTGGCCGGAGTAGGTGCGGAGGACATCGAGATAGCCCTCGGTGGTGTACTCCTGTTCCCAGTAGTAGCGCTTGTGGATGGGGCGTTCGAAGCCATCGGCGGTGGTTACCTGGGCGACGTTGCTGGCGAGCAGATCAGGTTCGGTGAGGCGAAGGTTCGGAGGCGTCGCCGGGTCCCAGCGTTCATAGCACTCCTGTGCGTCGATGAAGAACTGCCCGGTACCGCCCGCGCAATGCCACGAGTCCCAGACGGCCAGCCAGCCGCCGGGCCTGAGGGCGGCGCGGCACTTCGCCAGGCGTATCTTCGGGTCCAGCCAGTGGAACGCCGTCGCCGAGTAGACCAGGTCGAACGGCTCAGCCGGGAGCGACCAGGTGTTAAAGTCGGCCACCACCACCGAACAGAGGGGGTATTCCGCCAGGTTGCGCCGGGCAACGGCAGCGAGGTTCGCGCCGAGTTCGATGGCGGTCACCGCTAAACCCGCGCGTGCCATCTGCTTCGTGGCCTGGCCGGTGCCGGGGCCGATCTCAAGCGCACGGTCGCCGGGTTGGAGGCCGGTGGCAAGGAGGAGGTCGACGTAGAGCCTGGGTGGATAGCCGGGCCGGACGCGGTCGTAGAGTTCGGCGGCCGAATCGAAGGTTTCACGGAGTTCCATGGCGGCCAGCAAGCCTAACAGGGAGACGAGTTCCCGTCCGTGAATGTTTGGTCAGGCCACTCATAGAATGGTCGGCGTGAGCAGGTGGGACGCGGAGCCAGACAACCCGACCGTTCGAGTGAGCGCCTACGGCCTGTGCGTTGGCCCGCGCGGCGCGCTGCTCGTGCGCATGGGGGCCGGCCGGTTCGAAGGCGAGTGGACGGTGCCCGGCGGCCAGGTGGAGTGGGGCGAGCACCCGGAGGACGCCGTCCGGCGGGAGGTGTTCGAAGAGACGGGGCTCACGGCCGAGGTTGGACCGCTGCTGGGGGTGTTCTCCCGGGGCTTCGTGCGGAGCGAGGAGCGGCCGTTCGATTCGGTGCATGTCGTGGGGTTGTACTACGGCGTGACGCGCGTTGAAGGCGTGCTGCGGGATGAACCGGGGACGGACCACCGGGCGGCGTGGGTGCCGATAGGCGAGTTCCGGGACCGGGTGTTTTCGGCGATTTTGGAGGGGGCAGGGGAGTTGTTGGAGGCGGGCGGGATACTGACGGACGACAGGAGCCACATTTCAGGACGCTAACCATCACGCATAAAGGAGGCCCGGCCGAGAGGAAGGGTACGGACCGTGGCGCAGCGTGGAAGCGCGCGATTACCGTGCCGGTTCGAACGGCTCCGCTCGATTCCCTTGGAGTGATTTGCGATTCGGACGGGAGCCCTCCCTATCGGTCGGGCCTCCTGGATGCGTCGTCAGGGCGTCAGTTCGGTGGGCTCGTCTTCGATGTCCGGTAGCGGTGGCAGGTCTTTGGGGCTCTGGATGCCGAAGTGCTCGAGGAAGCGCATGGTGGTGCGGTAGAGCTTCGGCTTGCCGGGGCCATCACCGGTGCCCACGACCTCGATGAGGCCGCGCTGTTCGAGGATCGCGAACATGCGGTCGCTGTTCACGCCGCGGATGGCTTCGATTTCGGAGCGGGTGGCGGGCTGTTTGTAGGCGATGATCGTGAGCGTTTCGAGGGCCGCCCGGGTGAGGCGTTGGCCGGGACCGGCGCCGAGCATGTTCTCAACGTAACGGGCGAACTGGGGCGCCGCGCCGAGCTGGTACTTCTGCTGGTCTTCGAGCAGGCGCAGACCGCGGGCTTCATAGTCCGCGGCGAGCTGGGTGAGTGCCTTGCGGGCGGCCGCTTCAGATACGCCGGCCGCCCGGGCGAGCGCTCCGAGCGGCTGGGGTTCTTCGGCCACGAAGAGGAGTGCCTCCATCACCCACGGAAGTTCGTTGGTTGATGGAGGCCTCGCTGATCCGGGTTCACTCATCGATGCGGTCATCCGTCTCCACAGGTGGACGATCTGGCGGCGCCGCGGCGGCCGGGCCGGCGGCAGTGGCCGGGGTGGTAGGCCGGTAGCGATTTTCCATCGGTTCGCGGCGGACGCCCACCGGGCGAGCTGCCATCTCGTCGTAGCTGATGCGGATTGTCGGACGGCGGACGCTGGTAACACCAACCTGTTCGCGGAGGACGGTGGCCACGCCATCACCGAGGACGGCCGTCGCGTGGGCGATGCTCGCGCTCGGTTCGATGGTGGCATCGAGGTGCGTATCGACTGCGCCCGAGTTCACGCGGACCCGCGGGACCACGCGCCGGACTTCGGGCAGCGATTCGAGTTCTTCGCGCAGGAGCGTTTCGATGTTGCCGGCGGTGACTTCGACGGTGCCGCCGTCGGCCTGCTTCAGGCGGAGCGTGCCCTTGCTGCCCTGGCTCGCCCGCATGAACGAGATCACGAGGGTGATGAAGGCGAACAGCCCAATCGCGGCAAGGATGCCGGTCACGGCCCACTTCGCGTTGTCGGACGAGATGATGAATGCCTCAAGGTTGAAGGAGCCGGCTTCGAGATCCAGCTTCTTGTCCTGGTTCCACGCCAGGGCGATGATCCCGCCGGTCGCAGCCAGCAGGAGCACGCTATAGAAGGCGAGGAGGATGCGTCGTAGTGCGTTCATACGGCCTCCTGGGGGACGCTACCCCACAGTCCGTCATGGTACACCTCGCCCAGCAAGGTGGGCGTAACACGATTCAGCAATCCCGTTCCAGAAGTGTAAACAGCGAGGTAGTTATCGGTGTGGCCGAACCAGTTGCCGCCCTTCTCCGCTTCCCAGAGGACGGGGCGGGACGTGCCGGCGAAGCTGCGCCGGAAGCCGTTGGCGAGCTCTTCGCCGAGCTCCAGGAGGCGGGCCATACGCTCCTTCTTCACCTCGGGCGAAAGCTGATCGGGCATGCGGGCTGCGGCGGTGCGGCTCCGCTGGGAGTAGGGGAAGCAGTGGAGGCGGGCGAAGCCAACTTCGCGGCAGAGTGCAAGGGTGGCGTCAAAG
>CALFYR010000361.1 GCA_937954195.1 uncultured Dehalococcoidia bacterium | reverse complement strand
GGGCACCGTTGATGTTGTTTCTGTGGTCCGGGCCGATAACCCGGGGGTCGTGACCGATATCGCGCGCGTGCCGCACCTCGAAGGGTTTACCTCCACTGGCGCCGTTTCGCCCGATGGCACGCAGGTTGCCCTCGTCACGGTAGACGCAGGATCCGCCACGCGCCCCGGCGCATCGCTCATCTTCGTGAACCTGGAGACTGGCCAGCTGTTCCGCGGCGCGATCGATGTTGAACCCATGCAAACACCCATCTGGGAGCCCGACGGCGGTGCGGCTGTCGTAACACGCGCCACTCCCGCAGGTATTGACGTTCTGAGCGTGACCTTGTCGGCTGAAGAGTCGCTGCTGAGCAGCCACACCGGCGTGCTTGGCGTCTACCCGCTCGGATTCGACCCCGATGGAGCGTTGTTGCAGGTCGTGATCGATGGTCGTGGCTCGACGGTTCAAAAGGCGGGGTCTGACTACGTCCACCTCGGTGCCTTCATCACACGTGACTGGGCATTGAGCAGCGATCGATCGCAGCTGGCGTACATCGAGGTGAACACCGAAGGCGGTCTGGCGTACCTCGCTCGCACAGCGGCGCTGGGCGGCGCCGCCAATGTCCAGGCCCAGGCGCTGGCTCTCGACCTTTCCGCGCTCGGCGTCGCCTGGAACCCAACCTCCGGAACGGCTGAGTACGGCGTCGAACCCCAGGCCGGAGTTGCGATTCAAGCACTTTCTGCCGGGGCTGCCGCGGCATTCGGCTTTGATGTCCCGCTCGCCTATTCGGAAGACGGCGAAGTGCTTGCGGTGACGCATTGGTCCGGCGAGAGCTTCGAGGATCCCGGTGAGAGCAAGATCGTCCTCGTCACGGACGAGGGTCGTTCAGCCATTGGTGGCGGTGCGAGGTTCCTGGGATGGTCGGCGCGATAAGGACGCTCCTGGCGTTTGCCGTACTCGCCGGGCTGGCCGTCGCGGCGGGCCGCGCTGCGGATACGGCGCAGGCGGATCACTTCGCGTGCCATTCGCCGAACCGCGGCTGGGGTTTCGATACCTACGAGTACGAGGACTACCCGGTGGTTTACGGGCAGCTCATTGACCTGGCTGTCCGCGGTCTGGTGGCGCCAGCTGCCTACAAGGTTGGCGACGAAACGGTCGACGTGAGCTACCAGGGCGTCGAAACCGGCCCACGAGACGCCCGCCAACCGGCCGACAAGACGAAGTCGATCCCGGCCAGCCTGTACAAGGCAATGGCATGGATCGAGGCGGCGTATGCAAATGCACACCGCGATGTCCCGTGGGGCGGCACCGGCCCCGTCCTGACGTCGATTGACTGTGGGTACGGGCTAGGACAGATCACGACCGGCATGGGGCACCTGGGTGCGCCGCCCGCGCTGGATGTCCGTGTGCCATCAGCACGCCAGGCCGCCATTGGTACGCACCCCGCGTTCAACGTAGCTGAGGGCATCCGCATCCTCGCCGACAAGTGGAACGGCGCGCCCGGTGTGCGGCCGATAGCCGGTACGGGGGACCCATCGGCGCTCGAGGACTGGTACTACGCGGTGTGGAGCTACAACGGCTTCGCGTTCAGCAACCACCCGTTCAATCCCAACCGTGATCCCCTCCGCGGCAACGTGTGGCATTGCGGAGACCCGAACGCGCCTGGTTTCGGGACCTTCGTCCGAAGCGATTACACGTACTCGGAGAACGTCTACGGCTGCTTGCGGTATCCGCCGGTGCCACCGGGGGAGGACTACCCGCCACCCCTGACCGTAGAAGGCGAGCCTGTGGACACCAGCGGGCCGAAGTTCATCCCCGGCGACCCCGCCCTGGTCGCGGGTGTCGGGACTTGTCTCAACCTGCGAGCCACGCCCAGCACGTCCGGAACAATCGTGACCTGCATGCAGGACGGCACCCTCCTCACCGTGCTCGGCGGGCCGCAGGACGGCGATGGGGTGACCTGGTGGAACGTACAGATGGGCAGTGACACAGGCTGGGCGTCCGACGAGTTCCTGATCCCCATCTCGATGCCCGATCCGGAGGCGCCGGTGAACCCGGCCGGGCGTATGTGGACGCCACAAATCTTCTCGATGCCGGCATTCGCTGCGCCGGCCGTCGCCGCAGCCCTCGCGCCGGAGAACTTCCTTTCGTGTCAGTCCGGCGATTTCGGAGGCGGCTGCGCCGACATGGATTTCCCGACCACCATTCCCGAGCTCGGAGTGGAAACGCACACCGAGACGGGTGAGCTGGCAAGCCCTTCGTTGGTCTCGTATTTCCTTGGCAGCCCCTCGTTAGTCATCGACGGGCCGACGTCCATTTCGCTGACCGTGACCGCGACTCGATCGACGTCGCAGGCGTTGACCATCCGGAACACGGGCTCAGGCATCGCGCCGTTCCGAGTCCGTACCTCGGCATCGTGGCTTATCGTCCGCCACCCGAACGACCCGCCCGGGCGCGTGGTCGATGGTGGCGTGGCACTCGGTTCCGATATGGATGTGGTGGTTCAGAAAGCGCCACGGGTCGCCGTGAAGGGCTTGAGCTCCCAGCTCGAGGTGACCGTTGACCCGGCGCTCGTCCCCGAAGGAGCGACCCAGGGGACCGTCATAATCGACTCCCTGTACGGAGTACCGGCTTCGGCGGTCATCACGGTTCAGGTTGGACAATCAAGCGGTGGCGGCGGAACGCCGAACGTCTGCGGCGCTCCCGCGTGCACGCCGATCGCCCAGTGCCCTGCTGGGATGAACTGCGGAGCCATCGCCGACGGCTGCGGAGGCGTCGTGCAATGTGGAAACGGTGGCGGTTGCGCTCCACCGCAGATCTGCGGCGGTGGCGGTCAGCCGAACGTCTGCGGGGGAGGCGGAATCACGGGCGACGGCGGCACCACCTGCCAGCCGATGACGTGCGCACAAACGGGAAAGGAGTGCGGCCCGGTCGCTGACGGCTGCGGCGGTATCGTGGATTGCCCCATTTGTACCTCGCCCGAGGTCTGCGGCGGCGGGGGCGAGCCGAGCA
>CALFYR010000360.1 GCA_937954195.1 uncultured Dehalococcoidia bacterium | reverse complement strand
GCATGGGCACGGTCCGCTGGGATGTCCGCTGGCGGCTCCCCGCTGCCATGCTCCTTGTCGCAGTGAAGGTCACCGAATAGCCTCGCCGGCTTGACTGCGATGGGAGAATCACCGCATGTACGACAACGAGCGGCCACCCGGACCAACCCGGTGGCCAGGTGTAACCACCACCGGTGGTGGTGGCTTCGGCGAGATCATCGCCATGGTGATCCTCAACTTGCTCCTCGGGCTGCTTGTGGTGCTTCCGCTCTTCCTCGTCCGTACCGCCCGCCGCGCGTGGCGCATGTAATCCCTCGTCGGTCCTCGAACGTAAACTACCCACCATGACTGACGTCGTCTTCAACGAACTCGTCGCCGCTACCTACGACGCCGATTCGGCGGACATGTTCGAACCCAATCTCCTCCGCCAGACCGTCGACTTCCTCGCCGAACTCGCCGGCGGTGGCTCCGCGCTCGAATTCGCCATCGGCACCGGCCGCGTCGGCCTGCCCCTGAGCCAGCGCGGCATCGATGTCCACGGCATCGACATCTCCGAGGCCATGGTCGCGAAGCTCCGCGAGAAGCCCGGCGGCGACCGCATCCCGGTCACCATCGGCGATATCGCCACAACCCGCGTATCCGGCGACTTCCAGCTCGTTTACATCCCCTTCAACACCATCACCAACCTCTCGACCCAGGACGAGCAGGTGGCCTGCTTCGAAAACGCGGCGGCCCACCTTCGTAGCGGCGGGTACTTTGTGGTCGAAGTCTTCGTGCCCGAACTACGACGCCTTCCTCCGGGAGAAAAGTACCTCGCCTTCCAGGTCAGCCCGGACCACCTCGGCTTCGACGAATACGACGTCCTGAACCAGCTCTGCATCTCGAACCACTACCACCCACGCCAGGACGCCATGCAGTACTTCCAGTCGCGCCACCGCTATGCCTGGCCAGCCGAATACGACCTCATGGCCCGGATCGCGGGCCTTGAATTCGACGCTCGCTGGGCGGACTGGACCAAAGCTCCGTTCACCGCCGAATCCACCGCCCACATCTCCGTCTGGCGAAAACCGTAGCCGCTTCGCCGATCCCCGCTATTCTTGTTCGATGCTGAAAGACACGAACTGCGGGGAACTTCGACTCGCCGATGCCGGGCGCAACGTCCGTCTCGCCGGCTGGGTTCATAGGCGCCGGGACCACGGCGGGCTCATCTTCATCGATCTCCGCGATTCGAGCGGCCTCGTCCAGCTCGTCTTCAATCCCGAGCAGGCCCAGGCCCATGGCGTCGCCCATCGCGCCCGCACCGAATGGGTCCTCCAGGTCGAAGGCGCCGTGGCAGCCCGCGCCAAGGAAACCGTCAACCCCAACATGCCCACCGGCGAGGTCGAAATCCTCCCGACCGCCTGCACCGTCCTGAACGAGGCCCTCACGCCGCCGTTCTACATCAACGAACCCGTCGAGGTGGATGAATCGCTTCGCCTCAAGTACCGCTACCTGGACCTCCGCCGGCCCGAAGTCGCCGAGGTCATCCGCCTCCGCCACGAAGTCGTCCGCTACATGCGCGAATTCCTCTACGCCCGCGGCTTCATGGAGGTCGAAACCCCCACCCTCATCAAGTCCACCCCGGAAGGCGCCCGCGATTTCCTGGTCCCCTCACGAATGAAGCCGGGCCACTTCTTCGCGCTCCCGCAGTCGCCACAGATTCTGAAGCAGCTCCTCATGTACGGCGGTGTCGAAAAGTACTTTCAGATCGCCCGCTGCTACCGCGATGAAGATACCCGCGCCAACCGCGTCGCCGAACACTCCCAGCTCGACCTCGAGATGGCTTTCGTCGAGCAGGAAGACGTGATGGCCCTCATCGAAGAGCTCTACACCGGCATC
>CALFYR010000359.1 GCA_937954195.1 uncultured Dehalococcoidia bacterium | reverse complement strand
CGAATTCGGGATCTCGTTCAGTGTCCCCTGCACAGGGTCGAGCCATGCCAGCAGCCCCGTCTCCCGAGGGCTGGCGAGCAGCGCGCCTTCCGAGCTCCAACCGAGCGACGTGTATGTCGGGTACCGCTGCTCGATGCCGCCTTCCCGGTCCACCACCACCATCTCTGGCCCCGAATCGCCCCAGTGCGTGTAGGCTATCCAGCGTCCGTCCGGCGAGACCTCCGCGGCCCGGACGCCGAGCCCCTGCCCGGCCCACTGGAGCCATGGGTCTTCCCGCACCGAGCCGTCCGAACCAATGCGCGCAATCGACGTCCCATCGCCGGCATACTGCGAAACGCTCACCGAATCGAACGGCCCCATGCCTCGCTCCGCATCCTCCGCTGGCTGGAGGTATTGGGTCGCCACCCAGCCTTCGCCTATGGAGTAGCGCCACGTCATCCCATCGACTTCCTTCTCGGGGCCGAACAGCCACAGCAGAAAGCCTTCGGGAACACAGGTCCGCGGGTCGCCTCCGAACGTCGTCCCCGGCGCCGGGCGCAGGTTCAGGCAATCGCCATCGCCCGTGAATACGCGATACGGCTCAGCATCGATTAGCCCGAATGGCCGCGCCACCGGGCGTTGCTGCGGCACCCATGACTCGATCTTCTCGCTCGGAGGAGGGGGCGGGACAAACGGGGTCGGCGTCGCGAACGGCGTGGGCGTGGCGGTGGGCGTCTCCGAAGCCTCTGGAGCAGCCTCGGCCGGGGCATCCTCCGGCGATTGGGCCCGGCCGATCCCGGCCGCGAACCCGCCCACCAGGGCCGCCACCCCCAAGACCGCCAATCCACCGCCCAGCGCGAACCGTTGCCTTCGAGGGAGCCGGACCGTCATCTTCCTGCCTCCGCCAGCCCCACATCGGGGCGTCATGCGTTACAGGACGAACCAGCGGCGCGGTTTGTTCCCAACCGGCTAATTGCCAACGGCCAGCGGCCGGACGCTAGTCCGTCAGCGCGCCGTACACCAGCGCCCGCAACTCACGCCGGATGTTGTAGTAGCTCGATGGCATCAGCTGCGTCATGAAGATCGCCACCAGGTCCTCGATCGGGTCGATCCAGAAGGTCGTGCTCGCCGCGCCGCCCCAGCTGAACTCGCCGGGCGAACCGGAGATCTGCGCCCGCGCCGGGTCCAGCGTCACGGAGAACCCGAGCCCGAACCCGATGCCGTTGAACGTCGTCTCCGCCCAGCGGCCGAGCGCGTGGCTCATCAGGTCCTTGCCGTCTGGAAGGTGGTTGCTCGTCATCAGTTCCAGCGTCTTCCGGCCGATGATGCGCCGTCCGTTCAGTTCGCCGCCGTTCAGGAGTGCCTGGCTGAACTGGAAGTAATCACTCGCGGTCGAAACCAGGCCGCCTCCGCCCGAAAGGAACGACGGGGGCGAAAGGTACGGGCTCGCCTGCGGGTCGTCGATCAGGCGAATGCCGCCCGGAGCCGCGCCATAGTTCGCCGCGAACCGTCCAACCTTCTCCGGCGGGACGTGGAACGCCGTGTCGTCCATCTCCAGCGGGTCGAAGATGTTCGCCTGCAGGTACTCATCGAACCGCTGCCCGCTGATGACCTCGACCAGGTACCCGCACACGTCGGTCGCGACGGAATAATTCCAGGCTTCGCCCGGCGAGAACTCCAGCGGCATGTCGGCCAGGTCTTCGATCATCGTGCGCAGCGTGCCGTTAAGCTCGAGCTCGCCGACCTTCTTCTTCCGGTACATCGCATCGACGTTCGTGCGCTCCAGGAAGCCGTACGTCAGACCGCTCTGGTGGCTTAACAGGTCGCGCACCGTCATGGGCCGGTTTACCGGTTTCGTGGTCAGGGCGGCGGCCCCGCCCATCACATAGACCTTCTGGTCGCTCCACTCGGGGATGTACTTTGTCACCGGGTCGTCAATCTGCATCAGTCCGCGCTCATACAGCTGCATCAGCGCCACCGAAGTGATCGGCTTCGACATCGAGTAGATGCGGAAGAGCGTGTCGCGTTGCATGGCAACGCCGCGCTCGCGGTCGGCCATACCGTAGGGTTCGAAGTGCCCCACCTCACCGCCACGGGCGACCAGCATCAGCGTGCCGGCCAACTTTCCCTCGTCGACGTACCGCTTCAGATGGTCATCGAGGTAGCCCAAACGTGTCGGGTCCAGCCCGAGGTCGGTCGGAGAAGAAACGTCGGCGAGCACCATGGCGGCATCCCTCGAAAGTTAGCGTCCGCGGGAGCTTACCAGAC
>CALFYR010000358.1 GCA_937954195.1 uncultured Dehalococcoidia bacterium | reverse complement strand
GAGTGGGGATAATACGGCCCGTGGCGGCGAACCGCGCGGAGCCGAAGGAGACGTTCTACGAACGGGTGTACGCGTTCGTACGGACCGTGCCGCCCGGAAGCGTGGTGACCTACGGGCAGGTGGCCCTCGAACTCGGTTCGCCGGCGGCAGCTCGGGCGGTGGGCTATGCCCTCTACTTCCTCCTGGGCAACAACGATGTGCCCTGGTGGCGCGTGGTCAACGCCAGCGGCGGCATCAGCCACCGTGGGCGCGGCGAAGCCGCCGACTACCAGCGCCGCAAGCTCGAAGCAGAGGGCGTCCCCTTCAGCCCTGCCGGGACTATCGACCTGAAGCGCTGGCGCTGGTTGCCGGGTTAGCTACTCCGCCGCCGGGTTGGTCACGTGGCCCATGAAGAGCAGCGCGCCGGTTTCGCGGTCCCGCAGGAGATAGAAGAACGGCCGGTCCACGGTCAGTTCTACCATCTCCTGGGCTGCGGACTGATTCACCGCAACCGCAGTGGCTGCCGCCGCCTCGGTCCCGTTTTCGTCGACAGCGATGAACGCTTCATGGACCACGGCGCTGATGTAGAGGGAATCGCCTTCTGGCGACATTTCCGAGAAATCGGCCGCGCCGCCATCGAACGCCGTCGGCATGCCAAGGGCGATCAGCGCCTCGTTGAGCCCGGCCTGTGTCCTGTACTCGAACTTCGGGAAGCGGAGGGTCACCTGGGCCTCTTGAAGCGAACCGATCACTCCATCCAGGCCTTCCGGACCGAATCCCGACATGAAAGTCTCGAAGGACCCTTCGTCCGGAACGATGACGAGCATGGCGAGCGAACCATCGACGTACGGTAATTCGACGGCTTCGTACCCGTCGCCGGCGGCGTACTGGAGTTTCGCCGAAAGCCACATGAGTTCTGCTTCAGCGGTCGAACCGTCGAGGAGTGTGAATTGTGCTGACTCGGTTCCATCCTCCATGAACGGGTGTGCCCACGGCGCATTGAGGTAGATCGCGTTCGTCAGGACCAGCCGGGTGGCCGGCGTGAGAATCCCGGGGGCAATGAGTTCCGGGATGCGTTCCCGGGTGCGCTGGGAGACCCAGTCGTTGATTGCCTCGCGCGCCCCCTCGGTATCGCCAACGAAATCGACGATGCGCAGGCCGGCGCCGAAGTTCGCGGCGATGACATCCAGGAACGACGCTTCGAAGGGGAAGTCCAGCTGCCCCCAGAGCTGGTTCGCGGTGCTCAGTTCCAGGGTCACGGTGTCGTCACCGACCTGGTATTCGCCCGCGCGGCTCGTGATTGCCTGGTCGAGCGCGTTCAGCGACTGGTTGTAGCCATCCCTGGCCCGGAGGACGGCCGTCATCTCGTCATAGGTCTGGCCAGCCGCGCCGTTCCACGTCATCGCGAGGGCGGTCGCGATGCTGTAGGGCGAGAAAACGACGTTCGGACCGAGGCCCTCGATCTGACGATAGAGGTCGAATGCGAACTCGTTGACCGATTCGGACGCACTCTCAGCCTCCGAGGGAGCTGCCGCCACGCGAGCCTCGGACGACATGAGGAGTTCCACCCCGGCAGGCTCGCCGGGAGTCGCGGTTGCGCCGGGGCCGTCGTCGTCATCATCCCCGCACGCGCCAAACAGCAACGCCGTGGCGGCCACCAGGCCCGCTAATGCCACTCGAGTGTTCATCCTTTGCACCTCCCGCCAAAGGTACAACGAAGGCCGGCCGCCAAAGGTTCCGTTGGGCCTCGGTTCGGAGGCCGATCGGCGATCAGTGGCTCTCGGCTTTCTCTTCCTCCGCGCGGTCGCGGCCGCAGAGGGTAATGAGCTCCTCGTGGTATTCGAACCAGACGGTGTGGTAGCTGTCCTTCAGTGGCGAAGCGAGCATAGTCCGGTCGCCGGAGCGCATCGCCTCAAGCGCCGCGACGAAGCGGCCGTTGTACGAGCGCAACCGTGGCGCGATGCCACACGCGTCGTCGAGCAACGGTGCGAGCCCATCGTGGATGGCCGCTACCTGCGTGACGACTCCCGACCAGTCATCCTCGGTCGGTTCCGCGCCCTTCATCTGCCACTCGCTTACCAGTCTCTTGAAGTCGTGGTTCAACTCCATGAATCGGCCGTA
>CALFYR010000357.1 GCA_937954195.1 uncultured Dehalococcoidia bacterium | reverse complement strand
GCATGGTCACCTGGAGCATCGGGTCGACGACCATGCCCTCGGCTTCGTCGTCGTAGACGTAGCGGACGCCTGCGAGTTGGTCGCGGTCCAGGCGGACTGGGGTGGCTGAGAGCATGAGGGTTGTGCGTACAGGCAGCTGCGAAATGGCCTGGGCCCACTGGCCACGTTCGCCAAGGTGGTGGGATTCATCGCAGACCAGGTGCACTCGCCGGCTCCGGCACAGCCGTGCGTATCGCTCGGGGGCCGCCGCCACCTGCTGGTAGCTGGCGACCACGAAGTTCGCCCCTGTCGCGGCGACTCGGTCGAGGGTGGCGTTTTCGGCGAGGAGTTTGCGAATGGGCCGTCCGCTGCCGAGAACCGTCAGTGCTTTCTCTACCCCGTTGTACACCTGCGTTCGGAGCACATCCGTCGGAGTCAGATAGAGGCACGTGTCGGTGTTCGCGACGCCACAAGCAACTTCGAACGAGCCCACGCCAATGATTGTCTTGCCATAACCAACGGGTACAACGACGAGTTCGCTGTTGGAGCCGGACCGTAGTGCCTGGGCCCATCGGGTGAGTGCTTCCGCCTGGCCGGGGCGCAGGCGCTGCAAGGCCGTTCCGAGGACGGTCACGTTGCCTCAATCATGAGCGGAGTAGAACAAGCGTACGGAGCAACGCCGCTGGCTGTCAGCGGTTGCACACGCGACAAGGCTTCATACCGAGTTAGTCGGCAGCGGCGAAGGGGATGAAGGCCCGGAACGGGAGGACCGGCGAATCGCCGACTGGCCCGGCGGCCGTCGTGGTGCTCGCTTCTAAGTACTGCGATGCCATCCACCCGGTTCCCGCGGAGGTCTGCACCTGCACCCACTGGATGCCGAGAGCCGTGACGGGGGCGCTGACGATCACCACCTGCGTGCCATGCGGGAGGCAGCTCACGATGTCGCCACCCGGAGCCTCGCGCATCCGAAGGCACTCACCCGGGGTGTTCACCGTCGCGCGGTCACCTTTGGCGACGACTTCGGGCGTGGGGGCCGCGGCGCGCTCGCCAGTCGGTGCGACGGCCTCACCTGAGATTCGATAGATGTGGAAATCGATGCCTTTGAGCCGGGACTGCGTGGCCGGGTCATAGTTGGGGCGCAATCGGACGATCCCGTCCCATTTCTGGTTTGAATCAATCGCGTCGAACGTTCCGTCGCCGTTGTTCTCAAGGATGATCGCCGTGTGGAGTCCGTCGTAATCGGCGCCGGCGCCGTCCCAGTCGTCATTGACGATCTGGATAATGTCGCCAGCCTGGGCTTCGGCGACGGTGACTTCCACGGCCCCGGCTTCAAGGTAACCCTCGCGGTAGCCAAAGCCGACCTGCTTGCCGGTCGCCTCGTAGACCACCTTCTTCATCCAGATGAAGCATTCGCCCTGCCAGGTGCCGAGATCCTCGAGCGCGCGCACGGCGATTGGGTTCGTGGGCGCGGCGTAGCTCGGCGTGGGCGAAGAAAGAAGGGTTGCGGCGGCAACGAAGGCGACCAGTATGGCTGCCAGGGCCGGCCGGAGCGGGGACAACGGCATAGACACCTGCTTCAGTTTCCTGAGGGCTTGGGGCACCGTATGACAGCGATTTTCTTCGCACAACCGGGTTTACACGGAAATAACAATGAGGCAGGTCACATTCGAGGGTTGATTTCGTTGCCGAAAAGGGCATTCGCCGAGAACCGGGGCGCTCATATGCACCTGTTCCGGTAACATCCGCCGCCGTGACTTCCCAGCCACTTTCCGGTCTTCGCGTCCTTGAGTGCGGCGGTTGGAATACCGTGCTTGCCGGCCGCCTCCTGGCTGACGCCGGGGCCGATGTCGTTCGCCTCGTCCCGCCATCCGGCGATCCGCTCGATCTCGAAGCGCCGTTCTTCGGGGACTCAGGCGTCTCGATCCATGCGACGTGGTATGGGGCCGGCAAGCGCATCCTCGCACTCGACCTCTCAAACGAACCGGGTCGCGATGCGTTGCTGGAGCTTGTTAGCGAGGCGGACATCCTCATCGAGGATTGGGGCGCGAATCCTCCGGTAGACATCCAGCAGGTGAGCCGGGCCGCCGGACTGGTGCGCGTTTCGGTCACGCCCATGGGCCTCGATGGCCCGCTGGCGAATTGGCGTGTGAACGACCTGGTGGCGAACGCCCTCTGCGGTTCAGCCTCGGTCACCGGGAACGAAGGAACGCCGCCGCTTTCTGGATATGGAAACCAGTCGCACCACACGGTGGGGATGTATGCGGCAGTGTGCGCGCTCGCAGCCCGGCGCGTCGCGCGAACCACCGGCGCGTATCAGCACGTCGATCTTTCGGCACATGAAGCTCTGGTGAGCTGCACCGAGCAGGTACTCATGCAGTGGTTCTTTCCTGAGGGCACCTGGGGCACGGGGATAGCCAGGCGCCAGGGCAGCCTCCACTGGAGCAGCGCCTACGAGGTGTACGACTCCGCCGACGGACATGGCGTGATGGTCACGGCCGCGTTGCGGTTCGCGGACGTCCTGCTTCCGTGGCTGCTCGAAGAAGGCGCGGCCCAGGAACTCGCCAACCAGGAAAAGTACCCCAACGTGATCGCGATGATTCGCGACCTGCCGTACGTGATGAAGGTGCTGAGGGAGTGGGTCGGTAGCCGCAACGGCGAGGAGTTGTTCTTCGAGGGGCAGCGCCGCCACCAGCCGTTCGGTGTGGTTTGGAACGTCGAGGAAGCGCTCACCCGGAGCCCGCAGATCGGAGCCCGCGGATATCTGCAGCCCCAGGCGGTCGAAAGCGTTGGTGATGTGCCATTCCCAGGGAGGTTGTTCCGGACTGACGCCGATGGCGTGCACCCCGCGCCACCCACGCGCGTTCAGTCGCACCGCGACGTGAATTGGAGCGGTCGCCAACCAGCTGAAGTCGCCACGGGGTCTGCGCCGACCTCACGTCCACTAGAGGGCATCCGTGTACTCGACTTCACGCACGTGCTGGCAGGCCCATTCGGCACGCGAGTGCTGGCTGATCTCGGAGCTGAAGTGATCAAAGTCGGCACAGCGAGCCGTTCCGGCGGGGCGAACACGCCAGAGCACCCGTACTACACGTGCTGGAACCGCAACAAGCTCAGTGTTTCCATCAACATGGCTTCGGAAGATGGACGGTCCGTCGCGAGAGCACTGGCATCCAGATCTGATGTCATCATCGAGAACTTCAGCGCAGGCGTTCTCGCACGATGGGGCCTGGATCGTGTCGGGCTCGCAGACGAGAACCCGGGCGTGAGCGTCATTTCCATGGGCGGAATGGGACAGGACGGCCCCTGGAAAGACTTCGTCACGTTTGCGCCGACCATCCACGCGCTCACGGGTCTCACCTATCTGACCAACCCACCAGGCGAGCACACGCTCGGCTACGGGTTTTCGTTGACGGACCATCTGAGCGGTCTCGCGGGGGCAATCGCCGCCCTCGAAGCCGTGGAGTACCGCGACCGGACCGGGCAGGGGCTTTCGATAGACCTCTCGCAGTACGAATTGGGCCTCGGGATCATGGCCCCTGCACTCCTGGACTTCCTCGCAAACGGAACAAACCCTGAGCCGGTCGGAAACCGGCATCCATTCGACATGGCGGCCCCGCACGGCATCTACCGCACGCGAGGCGACGATGAGTGGATAGCTATCGCGTGCTCTTCGGACGCCGATTGGATGAGGGCGGCGACTGTGCTGGGCCTCCATGGCGCGGCGGCCGATCCGCGCTTCGCCACCCATTCAGCCCGAATTGCGAACCAGGACGACCTTGACCGCCTCATCGGCGAAGCGACGGCAACGAAGGACCGGTTCGAACTCTCATCGGCACTTCAGGCGGCGGGCGTGGCCGCCGGAGCCGTCCAGGACGCCCGCGATCTGACGAGCTCTGATCGTCAGCTCGCCGCGCGGGGCTTCTTCGGGACCGCACTTGCCGACAACTGGGGCCAGTACGGGATCGACCGGTTTCCCGCGCGCTTCAACGGAGAGCGTCCACCGACGTACGAAGGTGTCCACGGACTCGGAGCCGACACCTTCGACGGGCTCACGAGGCTGCTCGGCTTCAGCGACGACCGGGTCGCTGACTTGATGGCGGCGGGAGCGCTCACCTGACCGTTTCGAAACGCAACCCTCTTCCTGCTACGCTTATCGCCAGCCGTTTCGGGAGAGCCCAGTGACCCTTCGTCTTTATTCCTCGCTCGGACGCGAGGTGCGCGAGTTCCGGCCCGTCGTGCCGGGCCATGTTTCGATGTACGTGTGTGGCGTCACGCCGTACGACGTTACCCATCTCGGGCACGCCTTTTCGTACGTGCAGTTCGACACATTGCGGCGCTACCTCACCTGGTCCGGGTACGAGGTGAAGTACGTCCAGAACGTCACCGACATCGACGACGACATGATCATGGTCTCGAAGCGGCAGGGCGGCCGGCCAATCCCGGAGATTCGGGACGAGAACGACGCAATTCTTCGTCGCGACCTCGACCGGATGAACGTCCTCCGCCCTTCGGCGTACCCCTTCGCCACGGACCACATTCCGGAAATCATCGAGACAACCCAGGCCCTCATCGATCGCGGGCATGCGTACGTCGTCGAGGGCGACGTCTTTTTCGACACGACGAGCTTCCCCCGGTATGGCCGGCTCAACGGCCTCGCGCTCACTGACCTGGGCAAGCTTGAGAACCCGGAATCGAAGAGGGCCCATAAGAAGCGCAACCACCTCGATTTCCTCCTCTGGCAGGTCGTCGATCC
>CALFYR010000356.1 GCA_937954195.1 uncultured Dehalococcoidia bacterium | reverse complement strand
GCCGTTCGGCCGCTCAGCACGATTCCCGCGACGACCACACCTTCGAGGCAATCCTGAACCGGGAAAAGAGCATCCTCGAAGGCATGCCGGCGGAGTATGTGGCCCACGAGCATCTCGAACGAAACAACCTGCCCATCTACTTCAAAGACTTCATCGAACTGGCTGGACGGCATGGGCTGCAGTACCTCGCGGACAGTTCGATTGCCACGATGTTCGCGAACGAGCTTGAGGGGGATATCCAGGCGGAACTGGACCGGATCACCAACTCCCAGGTTGGGCTCGAACAACTGCTGGACTTTGTTCGGGGGCGCCAGTTCCGCCAGACCGTCCTCTGCCGGCAGGAAGTCGCCATCCGGCGGAACCTGAACGAGCTACGGCTCGAGGGCATGTACCTCTCGCTCTCCGGCGAAATGGTCGAACCCGATGATCCTGCCTACGAGGCGGGGGTAACCCGCTACCGCTCCGGGAAGTCGCTCCTTCGGCTTGGTGATCCGGACGTGGAACGAATGATTCGTGCGCTGGTCGCTGCTGCGCCGAACCAGGTGCTGTTCGATGACCTACTCGCGCAGGACGCCTCAGACGAGAGGCGCCGCGCCATTACCGCTGAATTCATCCGGATGTATCTGCGGGGGCTCGTGGCATTCGATGTCGAGCCGAGGCGCGTTGCGGCGCTGGCCGGCGCGCGGCCCGTGGCGAACCCCGCTGCCGTCGTGACACGATCGCGCGAGTCGGTTTCGAACCTGCTGCACCAGGATGTGATCCTGATGCCGGTGGCCCAGGCCGTGCTGGAGCTTGCTGATGGCACCCGCGACCGGGCAGACCTGGCCGAGACCTTGCGGGGTGTGCTCTCGCGGATGGAGGATCCGGGTGCACTCGGCGACCTGCTGAAGGATCCTGGCGCGCTGGAACGCAGCATCGAGGACGCACTCGAGGAGCTCGCTTCAAAGGCGATGCTGGTCGCGGAGAACGATCCGGGAGGTCTGGCATGACTGACTTGCGGGAACTGACGATCGGCGAGGCGGGCCGCCTCATTGAACGCCGGCAGATATCCCCTGCCGAACTGACCGAGGCATACCTCGACGCCATCGAGCGGCTGAACCCCGAACTCAACGCCTATGTGACCGTGACGGCGGACCGCGCTCGCGCCGATGCCTCTGCCGCAACCGACGAGATTGCCGGCGGGACCTACCGGGGCCCGCTGCACGGTATCCCGATCGGCCTGAAGGACCTGTACGACACGGCCGGGATCGAAACGTTCGGTGGCGCCGACGTGCTGAGGGGCCGCGTCCCGGAGGCCGATTCCACCGCGGCGAGGAACCTTCGCGAAGCCGGGACGGTGTTGTTGGGCAAGACGAACACGCACGAGTTCGCCTGGGGGACGACGACGAACAATCCCCACACCGGCGCGACCCACAACCCGTGGGATACCAACCGTATCCCCGGCGGGAGCAGTGGTGGTTCGGGCGCGGCTATCGCGGCCCGGCTGGCCGCGGGGACACTGGGGACAGATACCGGGGGGAGCATCCGAATCCCGGCGGCGCTGAATGGCTGCGTCGGCCTGAAGCCGACGTTCGGGCGAGCGAGCAAGGCCGGCGTGCTGCCCATGTCCTGGCAGTTCGACCACCCGGGACCGATCGCGCGGACGGTCGAGGACGCGGCCATCTTGCTCCAGGCCATCGCCGGGTACGACCCCGATGATTTTGCGACGGTGCCCGTGCCGGTGGCCGACTACCGCGCGGCGGTCGGCGGCGGTGTCAAAGGACTGCGCATCGGGGTGCCGCGCGAGCAGTTCTTCGGGCTGCTCGATGGCGAGGTGATGGTCGCGGTAGAGGAGGCACTGGAGACCTTGCGTGGTCTTGGCGCGGACGTGTTCGACATCGCGGCCGGGTTCACGCGCGAGCAAACGATCAAGGCGTGGCAGCTGGTGATCGCGGAGGGCCAGGTGCACCACCGGCCGTACTTCGGCACGCGGCCGGAGGCGTACAGCGAGGAACTCGCCAACGTGATGCGCCAGGCCTTGCCGGACGCACTGGGACTCACCGAGGCCTACCGAACGAGTTACGACATTAAAGAGGGAGTGCGCCGCGCCTTCGAATCGGTGGACGTGATGGTCACGCCGACGGCGATGCGCGCTGCTTCGTTGATCGGCGAAGACCAGGTCGAAGTCGAGGGCGTGAAGATGAGCACGGGCGCCGCGTTTGCTTCGCTGACGATGCCGTTCAACATCGCGGGTGTACCGGCGATGAGCCTCCCCTGCGGCTTCACCTCGGAAGGGCTGCCGATCGGGCTCCAGATCGCCGGCCGGCCGTTCGATGAGGCGACGGTCTTACGGGTAGGTCACGCGTACGAGTGCGCGACCGACTGGCACCGGCGGCGCGCGCCGGTGCGGTAGGGGCGTTACCGCACCAGCTTCGCCCCTGCTGCGACGGGCGCGAGGTCGGCCCCTTCGAGGAGAACGGCGCGCAGCCCCGGCGGGAGTGATTCACACCATTCCCGGGCGGCCTTCGAAACGCGACCCGTGGTGACCATGACCGCTCCCGTGGCGCCTTCGGCGATGGCTGCGCCGTAGAGGTCGCGCAGCTGGGATGCGGTGACCGGGGTGGCCTCGGCGTAGCGCTTGCACTGGATGGCGAGGGTTTCGCGGCCCTTCTTGGCGACGATGTCGATGCCGCCATCGCCCGTGCCTCCGCGGTGCTCGATGCGCCAGCCGTCGCGGCGTAGCCAGCGTCCGACTTCGGCTTCGAACTCGGGGGGCGGGAGCGAGCGCAGTCCCTCAACCGTGCGCCGAAGGCGGCGACGGCGGTCCCAGCGGGCCACGCGCCAGAGGATGAGCAGCACACACAGGGCTAGCAGGAGCATTCCCGCCCATCGAACGTTCGCGGGGTCGAACCAGGCGAGCAGGCCTCCGGCGACACCGATGACGAGCCACCGTGTCATAACGAGACGAGCCTAAAGGCTACTGGTGCGTGGAACAATCGGCCGGTGGAGGTCGTCCTGTACCGAAGTGGGTCTATGCCGATTTTACGTAGGGTCTATTGCGGCGCGATTGAGCGAAGGGGTAGGGTGAGGGCGTGGAGCGCCGGATGGTCGAGCGGTCCCGTACATGCAGGAGGGAGTTGCATGTCCTTCTACGCCGTCCAGCACGACTGGCACTACTAAGAGAAAGACCATGCGTGGTAGCAGTTGGGCAGCAGTAATGGGCGCGGCAGGACTCGGTTTCCTGGCATTCGCCCTCGTGATATCGGCGCAAGGTTCGAACCAGCGGGCTCCGCAGCCGTTTCCGGCGACCAGCCCTGTGGAGGATATTCATTCCAGTTCATCCGGTCTTCGTGTGGTGGCCGATGGTGCCGGGTTCAGTGGACTGGCGACCATCGTCTCCCTCCACGTTGTCGCTGAGCCAGGTTCCGAACTGGCTGGGCTCGCCGGGGCGGCGGTGCCTGAGGACGCATTCACATCCGAGTCTCTGCCGCCCACTGCCGGCCTCCTTGCTCTACCGCTACCGGTTGGCGAACCACGGGGTCACGTGACGTGGCGGCTCGCTCCTGTGAGTGAGCCGGGCCCGGCGGTCGTTGAATTCGGATTTATCGACGTGACTTTGCCAGAAGGAGGTACGCGGCGGATAGCGGGGAATTGGAGGCTAGAGGTGCCTACGCCCGCGGATCTCGCACAACGGCTGCAGGTGGAAACCCTTGTTCCCAACGAATCAAAATCAGATGGAGGCGTCACGGTTCGCGTAGAGGGTGCCCAGAGGTCGGCGTCCGAGACCTTGGTCACGGTGGCCATCGGTTCAGACGAAGTTGTAACCCAATTGGGACAGCCGCACCTGCGTGTGAATGGCGAACGGCTCGAAGGAGCGATTGTCCGGACAGGAGACGACGGAAAGGTCCTGCAAATGGCCTTCCCGGCTACGCCGGCGGGAGAGCCAGTTGTTCTGGTCATGGGCCCATTCGCTCAGGTGCCGAGTGGTGAGTCTGGCACGGTCACGGTCAATCTCGCACTTTCGATGGCTCGCCAGGGCCTCACCGGAGCATTGGGCCAATCAGGTGTGGTGGACCGCCTGACGGACATCTCCGCCCGGAGTGCGACCGCTCCCGAGGTCCTCTCGTACGAGTTCCGGCGGGCGTCGCGGGTGGGCGAGGACGCCCATGCCATAGCATTTACCTTGGTCGGCAATTACACCGATCTGGAGGCCGTGTTCGCGCTGACGGATGCGGGCCCGCTGCCGATTGACTTGATGGAATCTAGCCACCGCAGGGATGCGAATGGAGTGCTCACCGAAGGAACGACACGCGTTTCGTTCCGCCTACCAGCCGAAATTCCCGAAACGGTGGTCCTCGGTACCGATGGAAGGATGGAAATCATCCGGGGCGATTGGAGCATCGAGCTGGTGCCGGAGTAGGGAGGCCAACTACGTTTGGGGAGGTCTTCTGCTCATATGGATCTGCAGGTACGCAAAACGCGTTCACCTCCGTGTCAACCTGTACCGGAACGATGGCCCTTCTGAACGTGAATTCTTATCTCTGGGGGCCGAATGGTTCTCAGATCGACAGCAGATCGGCAACGTGCTTCCCAGTAATCTCTTGCTCACAGGCGGTAGCAATCAAGGTTCGCTATTCTAGTGGTGGAGTTCATATTGTTGACGGAACGCATTTTTCGATTCCGCTACCTTCGTATCTCCCGCCTTTCGCAACCAACTATTCGCTTGCCTATGTTTACGCGCTCTAGAGTCAAA
>CALFYR010000355.1 GCA_937954195.1 uncultured Dehalococcoidia bacterium | reverse complement strand
CGTGTGCTCGGCCAGACCGGCATCAACGTGATGACGCATGAAGGTGATCTTCTTGCCTTCGCGTTCGATCTGATAGGCGGCGATGTGCTGCGTAATGCCGCCGGCTTCGCCCGCGGCGACTTTCGTCTTGCGGATGGCGTCCAGGAGGCTGGTTTTGCCGTGGTCGACGTGGCCGAGAATGGTTACGACGGGAGGGCGCGGCTTGAGCGAAGCGGGATCATCGGGAGTCTCTTCCTCTTCCTCGATGACCGGTGCCATGGCGGTCGGTTCGGGCGCGGTCTCTTCTTCAGGGTCGAAGCCGAGTTCGACGGCGACGATGGCGGCGGTTTCGTAGTCGATCGATTGGGTCATCGCGGCCATGACTCCGTTGGTCATTAGCCGCTTGATGACCTCGATGGGCGAGACGCCGAGGAGATCGCCAAGTTCTTTGACGGTAAGTGCGGCCGGGATACGGACCGCGGTACTGGAAGAGGGTTTAGCTGTCATAACACTTCGCTTTCTTCGGCCGGCAAGGTCGCGCCGAAGGCACGCAGAGCCTCCACGTCGTCCGGAACCGGGGTCACTTTGAGTGCGTTCTTCATGGTAGCGCCTTTGAGCGCTTTCTCCCAACACGGGCGAAGGGGGTGCAGGTAGGCACCCCTTCCGTTGGCTTTGCCAGTTGGGTCGATAACGATGCGGTGTTCGGGGGTTCGGACTATCCGGACAAGCTGACGCTTGCCCTGGCCGGTTCTACAACCGATGCAGGTGCGCTGTGGAACCTTCCGTGCGAGCGCGCCGGGGATAGAGCCTGCCCTCCACTAGTGAATTCGTCCGGAGTATTCGATGTCGTCCATCTCGTCGTCTTCTTCTTCGAAGCGGGAAGGACGGCGCTGCTTGCGAGGCGCCGGCTTCTTGGCCTCCTCCTCTTCGTCCGGGCGACGCGGGAGGACGTCCTCCGCGAAGCGGATGCCGGAGGGCTTCGTTTCGGGCACGACGGCCGTGGGAATCTCGTACTCCTCGTCGTCTTCTTCGCCGTAGTCCTCGGACTCGCGCTCTTCGCGGTCGGGCACTTCCATGCGCTCGACGATGGAGGCGAAGGAGATTTCCTCCTCTTCCTCGACGGTGGCCGGGGCGGTGGAGGCTGCCGGACGCGCGACCTCGGGCTGCGGCGCCGGTTCGATCTCGACTGGCATCGGTTCTTCGATGACTTCGTCTTCGATGATATCGATGTCGGGTTCTTCGCCGGGCTGGAACGGAGCGAATTCGAGCGGCTGCTCGGGTTCGCCTTCGGCTGCCTTGTCCTTCGAAGTCTGGCTATGAATGTTGATACGCCAGCCGGTCAGCTTGGCGGCGAGGCGGGCGTTCTGGCCCTCCTTGCCGATGGCGAGTGACAGCATGCGGTCCGGGACCACAACGGTGGCGAGGTGTTCATCCTGGTCGATTTCGACTTCGATGACCTGGGCCGGGCTGAGCGCATTGGAAACGAAGTTCCCGGGATCGGGGTCCCACTTGATGACGTCGATGCGTTCGCCGTTCAGTTCGTTCACGACGTTCTGAATGCGGCTGCCGCGCATGCCAACGCACGCGCCGATGGGGTCGATAGCGGCATTGCGGGCGTGGACGGCGACCTTGCTGCGGTGGCCACCTTCGCGGGCGATGCTCTTGATTTCGACGGTGCCGCTCTTGATCTCCGGGACTTCCATTTCGAAAAGGCGGCGGAGGAGATTGCGGTGACCGCGGGAGACAACGATCTGCGGACCTTTTACGGCCTTCAGGACCTCCAGCACCAGCACTTTGACGCGCTGGCCGGGGCGGAGGTGTTCGTTGCGGACCTGCTCGCTGAACGGGAGCACCGCCTCGGTGCCGCGGCCGAGCTCGACGATCATCTGGCGGGATTCGACGCGCTGGACGGTGCCGACCAGGAGTTCGCCTTCCTTGCCGATGTACTCCTCGTACACGGCGTCGCGCTCGGCTTCGCGGAGGCGCTGGAGGACGACCTGCTTGGCGGTCTGGGCGGCGATGCGGCCGGCGTTGGCCGGGATCTGCTCTTCGAAATCGAGGACGTCGCCGACGCGCACGTCGGGCTTCCAGCGCTTCGCGTCGTCGACGGTCATTTCGACGGCGGGTTCTTCCACTTCTTCGGTGACGACCATCTGGCGGTAGGCTCGGATGTCGCCGGTATTGGTATCGATTTTTACGTTGATGTTGGGCGCGTTTTCGCCTTCGCGGCGGAAGGCGGAGGTGAGGGCAGCCTCAACCGCTTCGAAAACGATCTCGCGTGGGAGGTTCTTTTCGGCGGCGAGGGCGCTAAGTGCGAGCAGCAGTTCGTTCTTCATAGTTCGAAAGAAAGGTCCCAACAAAAAAGTGGGCTGAGAGCCCACTCCTGAAATGGAATTGCCTTGACGGCAGTATAGCACTCCCATGCAAGCGCGCATCCGGTCGTGGTGATTCGCTGGTAAGGCGTCTCGGAGGTAGCTACGCTTGACGCAATGACACGGATTTACCTGGACCACGCGGCGACGACACCGCCCGATCCGCGCGTGATCGAGGCGATGATCCCGATGCTTACGACGTTCTGGGGGAACCCCTCCAGCATCTACCTGGAGGGGCAGGAGGCGAGGCGGGCCCTGGATGCCGCACGGAAGACGGTGGCGGACCTGCTGGGCGCGACGCCGAAGGAGATCGTGTTCACGAGCGGGGGTACCGAATCGGATAACGCGGCGATTCGGGGCGCGGCGTACGCCCAGCGGGAGCGCGGCCGAGGGAGCCACATTGTCACCACCCAGATCGAGCACCACGCGGTGCTGCATGCCGTGGAGCAGCTCGAGCGCGAGGGGTTTGCCGCGACGTACCTGCCGGTGGATGGCGAGGGGGTGGTGGACCTGGAAGCGCTGGCGGCGGCGGTCACGCCGGAGACGACGGTGGTGAGCGTGATGGCCGCGAACAACGAGGTGGGGACGATTCAGCCGATCGCGGAGGTCGCGCGAATCGCGAAGGAGCGGAACCCGAAGGTGGTGGTCCACACGGATGCCGTCCAGGCCGCCGGCTCCCTCGACATCACGCCTTCGAAGCTGGGCGTCGACTTGCTCAGCCTTGCCGGACACAAACTGTACGGCCCGAAGGGTGTCGGGGTGCTGTACGTGAAGAACCGGACCCCGTGGCAGCCGATGCTGCTTGGCGGAAGCCAGGAGAAGGAGCGAAGGGCGGGGACGGAGAACGTCGCCGGGATAGCGGGGATGGCGAAAGCGATGGAACTCGCCTGGGCCGAGGCGGCCGAGCGGAACAACCACGCTCGCGAGGTGCGCGACCGCTTGCTCTACGGACTCCCTGAGCGCATCCCGGACACGGTGATTACGGGTCCGACGGACCCGGCGAAGCGGCTTTCGAACAGCTTTAGCTGCTGCTTTCGGAACGTGGAGGGTGAGAGCGTGTTGCTTGCGCTCGACATGGCGGAGATCGCCGCGAGTTCGGGGAGCGCCTGCACCACGGGAGCGCTTGAACCGTCGCACGTGCTGACGGCGATGGGGATCGACCCGGACCTGGCGCATGCTTCGCTGCGGCTCACGGTCGGGAAGGCGACGACGCATGAGGACATCGACCGGGTGCTGGACGTGCTGCCGGGCATTGTGGCGAAACTCCGGGCACTGGCCGGGTAGTCCTTGCCTTTTGGCGCGTCGAGGTGTCTTATCGCTCGATGCCCACATTCGAACACGACGGTGTAACGCTCTGGTTTGATGACATCGGCGATCCCGAAGCCCCTGCGGTGGTGTTGCTGCACGGCTTCACCGCGGACCACCGCATGTGGCGCCCGGTGCTGGAGGCGTTCACGGCGGACTACCGCGTCATCGCTCCGGATATGCGCGGCCATGGGGCGAGCGATGCCCCGGCGGAGCTCGACACGTACACGATGGCGGCTTACTCAGAGGACGTGGGCGCGCTGCTGGACCATCTCGGAGTCGACCTGTGCGCGATGGTGGGATGCAGCTTCGGCGGGATGGTCGCCCTGCAGTTCGCGACGGATAACCCGGACCGGGTCGCGGGACTGGTGCTGACCGACACCTCGGCGGCGTTCGAGCATCCCGAGTATGACGAGGGATATCGGCGGCGCGAAGAGGGGCTCGCCAAGCTGGAGGATGTTGTCGATCGGTTCGGGACAGCGGAGGTCGGCAAGCGGGCAGCGGCCGACGTGGCCGATCCGTTCCTTGCCGAGGGTATTCGCAAGCGCTACGCGGCGATGAAGCGCGACGGATGGCTTGGCGCCGCCCGGGTGAGGCGTGAGCGCCCGAACCTGCTGCCGGTGATAGCCGAGCGGCTGACCATGCCGGTGCTGGTGTGTATTGGCGAGGACGACCATGTGCGCAGCGCGTGTGAAGTGATGGTGCGGGAGCTGCCCGGGGCACGGTATCTGACGTTTAGCAACTGCGGGCACGGAATACCTTCGCTGAAGCCTGAGGCGTTCGCGCGGGAAGCGCTGCAGTTCTTCGCCGACATCGAAGACGGTAAGGAAATCGCGCGAAAACGAACGATCAACTGAGGTTGAGTGCTGCGAAGGTTGATCCGGCGTGCTAGATTTGGCACCGGACGCGACCAGGGGGACGGCGCGTACCCTGCATCCGGGAGAGGGCGTAATGGGACGCCTAAACATCACCGCCGTCAGGCGCCAGCAGATTATCGACGCGACATTGCGGGTGCTCGCGCGCAAAGGCTGGAACGAAACGTCCATCGACGAGATCAGCAAGGAAGCCGATGTGAGCCGGGGCCTGGTCTCGTATCACTTCGGCGACAAGGCCGCCCTGCTTGCGGGTGTGCTGGACCGCTGTGAGCAGATATTCCGCCGCGGAGGTTCGATGGCGCGGGACGCCGCGACCGATACGGTCGAGCGTCAGCGGCTTTCGATTCGCAATGGAATCCTCGCGGTGCGCGACTACCCGCTCACCTACGAAGTGGTCCAGCAGTTCGTGCTTGGCGGACGCTCGGACCCGGAGCTGGCGGAGCGGGTGCGGGAGTTCTACCGCAATAGCCGCGCTCTCGTGGCTCAGCGCATTCGGGATGGCCAGGCCGAGGGAGTGTTCCGGCGGGAGATCGATCCCGACGCGGCGGCGGCACGGCACATGGCGATCACGATGGGGGTCGCGCAGCAGTGGCTCCTCGAACCCGGCAGCTTTGACATTGAGGAAGTGGGCCGCCAGTGCGAGGAGATGCTGATGTCGTACCTGACCGGCCGGGCGAGCGGCCGTGAGGCTGTTGCCGCCACGGCCTGACTTCCGGCCGGACTCCTAGAGTGACCGGTACGCGAGAACCCGCGCGTAGGCGGCAGCGGCGCGTTCGAAGCTCTGGTAGAGCGGAATACCCTTCGCGTGGAATTTTGGTGCGATGCTCTCGACGTATTCGGCTTCGTGCGCCGGGTGGAGGATCACGAGGAACGGCTTCTTCGAGCGTTCGATGTGAGCGGCCAGCGTGTCGATCGTCTTGTCGAGTGAGTCCTGGACCTTTTTCCACTGGCGAGCGGCGAACATGGCCGAAAGTTCCATGGCCATCGCATCGATGTTGGGGTCGGCGTCGATGATGCGCAGGATTCGGTCGAGCGTATCCATTGAGCCCTGGATGGTGCCGGCCATATCGAGCGGGTTCTGGTAACTGCCACCGACGATGTTGAAGAACTCGCCGAGCTGCGAGTACGTGTCATCGCTGAAGCGCGGAACGCGGAGGCCCGCCTTGGCGAAGGCGTCGGTGATGGAGACGGACTGGCCGCCGGTCTGGGCGAGGAGGGCCATGCCGGTGCCGGCCGGCGGCTTCGCGTTGAGCAGCAGCTTCATGGTGTCGATGGTTTCATCGAGGTTGTTGGTGGTGATGGCGCCGCACTGGCGCATCATGCCGTCCCAGACGGCCTGGGGTGCGGCGAGGGAACCCGTGTGGGACATGGTCGCCCGGGCGCCGGCCTCGGTCTGGCCGCCCTTCCAGACGATGACGGGCTTGCGCTTGCAGGCTTCGCGGAGGGTATCGAAGAAGCGGCGGCCGTTCTTCACGCCCTCGACGTACATCCCGATGATTTCGGTCTCATCGTCGAGCATGAGGTATTCGAGGTAGTCCGAGACATCCAGGATGATGGCGTTGCCGAACGAGGCGCAGCGGCTGACGTGCAGGCCGTTCGCCGCGGACACCAGGCTGAACATAATGCCGTGCGTGCCGGACTGGCTGAGGAAGCCGATGCGGCCATCGTCGGCGACGGGAGCGTCGGCATTGAAGCGCACGCCCGACTTCGGCAGGTAGAGGCCCATGCAGTTGGGGCCGACGAGGTTGAAGTTCGCCTCGCGGGCCATTTCGGTGAGCTTGTCCTGGAGCTGGACGCCGAGTTCTTCGCCGGTTTCGGCAAAGCCGGAGGTGAAGAAGCCAGCGCCGTTCGCCTTGTTGGCGATGAGGTCCTTCAGGACGTAGGGCGATACCTGGCGCGGGACGGCGACGAGCGCGTAGTCGATCGGCTCGGGAATATCCGCCATGGACTTGAAGTTCTGGATCCCGAGGGCTTCGATGCCGGGAATCTCCTTCTCATCGAGCTGGACCGAATAGAGGCGGCCGCCCTTTTCTTTGAACGGCATGTTGTTCTGGAGCCACATGTAGTTGGGGCCCTTGTCACCGACGACGGCGACGACCTCCGGGTTGAACATGCGGTCGAGCTTGTGACCGGGAACTGGCATCTCACACCTCGCTTCGTGCGGCGGGCACGGCGGAACGGAAGGGAGCGAACGGGCGGGGCTAGCTGGCGCTAATCACGATGCGCGCATCAACAGCGAGCGCGCCATCGGGATAGGCGAAGACCGGGTTCAGGTCGAGTTCCTGGACCTCCGGGTGCGCTTCGACGAACTGGGACACCTTCAGGATCGCTTGCTTGAGGGCGGCGACATCCGCCGGGGGCTGACCGCGGACACCCGCAAGGACCGGGCGGCCCTTGATTTCATCGATCATCTGGTCGGCGTCCTTGTCTTCGAGCGGGACGAGCCGGAAGGAGACGTCCTTCAGGACTTCGACCATGATGCCGCCGAGGCCGAACATCATGACCGGGCCGAACTGCGGGTCGGTGGTCATACCGACGATGACTTCGGTGCCCTGGGGGGCCATGTGCTGGACGGCGACGCCGTTGATGCGGGCGTTGGCGACCGCCTTCTTCGAGTTCGCGACGATCTCGTCGTAGGCAGCGCCGACGGCATCGCGGTCCTTGAGGTTGAGTTTCACGCCACCGACATCGCTCTTGTGGGCGATATCAGGTGAGACGACCTTGAGGACGACCGGGTAGCCGGCGGCATCGGCCTGGGCCTGGGCTTCCTCGCGGGTGGTGGCGAGGGTGGTGTTGGCGACCGGGACGCCGGCCTCCTTCAGGAGGGATTTGGCCTCGACTTCGTTGAGCAGAGTGCGGCCTTCGGCGCGAGCCTGCGCCAAGACTGATTCGAACGACATGAATTGCCTCGTGGAGAGGATGGTGTGGCGGGATTGTACGGGAGGAGCGGGGGAGTGTCGTGCACAGCACCCGGCAGCCACGTAGATTTGGGCGCGCAGGAGGTAGCTGTGGACGAATTGTTCGATGTTGTGGTGATTGGCGCGGGTTCGGCGGGCGCCGTGATTGCTTCGCGGGCGAGTGAGGACCCGAGACGTTCGGTGCTGCTGATTGAGGCCGGCCCGGACTATGGCAACGCTTCGCAGCTGCCGTACGACCTGGTGAACAGCCACAACAACTCCTACACGGCCCACGACTGGTCGTTCAGCTACCAGCCGACGGCGCTGGGGGCGTCGCGGCCGTTCCCGCGGGGGCGGGTGACCGGCGGTTCGAGCGCCGTGAACACGACCATCGCCCTGCGCGGGATGCCCGAGGATTACGACGGCTGGGCGGCGCAAGGGAACCCCGAGTGGGCGTGGGAGAAGGTGCTACCGGCCTTCAAGCGGCTTGAGCGCGACATTGAGTTTGGCGACCGGGAATACCACGGCGATGCGGGCCCGATCACCATCCGGCGTTACGAGTGGGACGAACTGACGAAGGTTCACCAGGCGTGGCTGGAGGCGAGCGACGAACTCGGATTCCCGCGTTGCGAGGACGCGAACGACCCGGACGGCTGGGGTTCGGGGCCCCACCCGATGAACAAGATTGGGCGGCTGAGGATATCGACGGCGGTTGGCTACCTGGCTTCGGCGAGGGCGCGGCCGAACCTGCGCATCATGCCGAACACGACGACCCGGCGGTTGCTGTTCGACCGCGGGAAGATCGCGGGTGTCGAGGTCGAGCGCGACGGGCAGGTGGAGACGGCAAGGGGGAAGCTGGTGGTGCTTTCGGCCGGCGCGATTCAGTCGCCGGCGATCCTGATGCGTTCGGGCATCGGGCCCAAAGAGGAACTGGTACGGCACGGGATCGAGCCGGTGGCTGACGTGCGCGGCGTGGGGACTCGGCTGAGCGACCACCCGGCGTTGGCGGTGGCCTGCACGGTCAAGGATCCGTCCATCCTCGATGCCGACCAGCCGATCGTGCAGACGATCCTGCGCTACACGGCGCCCGATAGCGACCAGCGGAATGACCTGCAAATCGAGGCGTTTTCGTTCTCGCCGCGGGGCGGGCCACTGAATGCGTTCGCCGTTGCGGCGGTGCTGGAACAGGCAAACGGTACGGGCACCCTGCGGCTGGCGTCGGCCGACCCGCACGCCGGCCCAATCGTGGAGCAGCGATTCTGTGAGGACCCGGAGGACCTTCGGCGGCTGACGGCCTGTTTCCGTGACTGCTTGAAGTTCGTGGAAACGGGGCCGCTGGCGGAGCTGATCGAACAAGTGGTGTTCCCCTCGCCGGAACGGGAGCTGACCGACGAGAGCATCGGCGTCTTGTTGAAGAAGCTCGCCGCGAGCGGGTTCCACCCATCGGCGACGGTACCCATGGGGCCGGCTTCTGATCCGACGGCTGTGGTTGACCAGTATGGCCGGCTGCACGGATTCGAAGGGTTGGCGGTGGCCGATGCGTCGATCATGCCGTCGGTGGTCCGGGCGAATACGAACCTGACGTCGATCATGATCGGCGAGATGGTTGGTGACTGGGTGTTGCGGCGGGGTGGGGAGCTGTACGGGCTGTAGCTCGGAGCTACCGGGCCTTCGGGCCCATGCCACAGGTCACGCCGATGCGATTCCAGAGGTTGATCAGGCCGATGGCCACGATGACGTTCGCCAGGGCCTCCTCGCCAAGGTGCTCCAGGGCGGCATCGTAGACCTCGGACGGAACCCCGTGTTCGCCAAGGCGGGTCGCGGATTCTGTGAGGGCCAACACAGCGCGCTCCCGCTCGTCGAAGAACGGAGTTTCGCGCCAGGCGTTGAGCGCGTAGATCCGGTGTTCCTCTTCGCCGAGCGCGCGGGCGTCGCGCGTATGCATATCGATGCAGTAGGCGCAGCCGTTGATCTGCGACGCGCGGATCTTGATCAGCTCGTGGAGACGCGGTTCGACGTTCTGCTGGCAGTACTCATCGAGCGGGAAGACGGCTGCGTAGCCTTTGGGGATGACCTTGCCGATGAGCATTCGTGCCATATGCGTCTCCTGTGCGGGGCTGCGAGCATGATGACACAGAGGCAGGGTGCCCCGCTGCGTTGCGGAGCGTGATCAGCGCACTGTGCACCCTAGCTCGCGCGGCGGGCACGGCCGGCGGCCGCGGCGTTGGCCTTCCTCTTGGCGAAGGCGGCCTTTCCGCGGGCGCTGCGTTCCAGGAGCTTCTTGTTCGCCTCTTCGCGTTCGGCCGGGGGCCGTGCGGGAGCCATCTTGCCCGGTTCGAGCGTGTTGGTCGTATAGCTGCAGTTCGGGTAGTTCCAGCAGGCGTAGAACGTCCCGCGCTTGCCCGTCCGCGCTTGCTTCTCAACCAGCTGGCCGGTTTCCGGCTCTTCCGGGCATGGCACGCCGACGGGGACGCCGCCGCGGAAGTCACACGCGCCCGTTTCCCGGTTCACGCAGTCGACGTAGGCGCCGTAGGGGCCGGCCTTCTGCACCAGTTCGCCGCCATCTTTCGGGCAGCGGTAGGCAATCGCCTTCGGGGCTTCGACCTTCACGGGCTGGCCATCGGCGCCCATGGGGAGGGAGTTGGTGCAGGCGGGATAGCGCGGGCAGGCGAAGAACTTGCCGTTGCGTCCCCACTTGATGACCAGGTTCGCCTCGCCGCAGACGTCGCACAGGATGTCAGTGGTTTCCTGCTGCTTTTCGGCAGCGCCTTCGGCGGCATCCAACTCGGTCTTGAAGCCCGGCCAGAACTCTTTGAGCACGGACTCGTAGTTGCGTTCGCCGGAGGCCACGTCGT
>CALFYR010000354.1 GCA_937954195.1 uncultured Dehalococcoidia bacterium | reverse complement strand
TCCATGCTCGGCATGGCGTGGATGTGAGCCGGGTGGACGAGCGGACGGCCGTTCCAGGCCCAGGTGGCATCTTGCTCTTCCTGGTCGTGCGCGATGAGCGCCCAACCGGGGGAAAGCTGTTCGAACAGCACGCGCTCATCTTCTTCGAACACGAAGATGTCGAAGTCGCCGTGGGGTCGGGAGTGGCGGCCGAGCCAAGCATCGACGGCCCAGCCGCCGCATATGGCCCACGGCCGCGGAAAGTCAGACATGTGCGCCGCGACGTGGTCGAACGGCGCCCTGGGAAAGGGTTTAGGCAAGTAAGAGTGCTCCTCGAAACAGCCACGCCGTGCCGGCGTAGCGTGCGCATGGATAGCAAAAGCGCCCGAGGAGTAGCGGGTCCGTCCTAGATGACGGCGATGCGAGTCCGGCGGGCGCTTATCCGTGTCTTTGCCATGTTTCCTGCCCTCCGGATGTAGTCCGGGAACTGTAGCTCCTCGGCCGGCGTGGCGGCAATGTGTCCCCGCTTTGCTAGACTGATCGACGATGGAATCAGCTGCATTCAGGCGACACCGGAGGCTGCGAAGCAGCGAAGCGATGCGCGGGCTCGTCCGTGAGACCGAGTTGACGCCGGCGCACCTGGTGTATCCGCTCTTTATTGAGGCGGGCCTATCGGGACGGGAGCCGATCGGTGCGATGCCGGGGCAGGACCGTCTCGGTCTGGACGCGCTGGCTGACGAAGCAAAAGACCTGGGGCGGCTGAAGATCCCCGCGACACTGCTATTTGGGCTGCCGGCCTCCAAGGATGAGCGGGGTTCGGGCGCCTACGCGCGCGACGGCATCGTCCAGCAATCCATCGCCCGGCTCAAAGACGCGAACCCGGAGCTGGTCGTCATCGGGGACGTGTGCCTCTGCGAGTACACCTCGCATGGCCATTGCGGGCTCATCGACGCGGACGGCCGGGTGGACAACGACGGTTCGCTACCGCTGATTGCGGAGACCGCCGTCTCCCTGGCGGAGGCGGGCTGCGACATCATCGCGCCCAGCGACATGATGGACGGCAGGGTGGCGGCGATACGGTCGGCCCTGGATTCGGCGGGCTTCGCCACGACGCCGATCCTGTCGTACGCGGCGAAGTACTCGAGTGCGTTCTACGGGCCGTTCCGCGAGGCGGCGGATAGTGCGCCACAGTTCGGCGACCGGAAGGCGTACCAGATGGACCCGGCTAACGCGCGTATGGCGCTCGACGAGGTCGCGACGGACATCGCTGAAGGCGCCGACATGGTGATGGTGAAGCCTGCGTTGCCCTATCTCGATGTCATCGCGCGGGTGAAAGAGCGGGTGGACGTCCCGGTGGCGGCCTACAACGTGAGCGGCGAGTACAGCATGCTCATGGCGGCGATCAAGAACGGCTGGCTCGAGGAAGACCGCGCGATCGCCGAGACGCTCACGTCAATCCGTCGGGCAGGCGCGGACATCGTGATGACGTACCACGCAAAACAATGGGCCGAACGCCGGTAAGTGAATCAGGCGCGACGCGCCACGGCCGCCTGCGCTAATACGGCGGCAGACACGACGGTGCGGCGGCAGGGCTGGGTCGGTTCGCTGCAAGCTTCGACCAGGGAGCGATCGACGATTTCGATGATGCCCTTCGAGCGCGCTTCATTGCGGACCATGGCGACAGTCGCGGAAATGGTCGCCTCGGCGCCGGGCCAGGGCTCGCAGCGGATGACGCGCAGGTGGCGGGAGGACTCGTTCCATTCGACCACTAGGCGGGCATGCGAGCCCGGACCGGCCGAGTACCGGGTATAGCCGCCGAGGTACTCCTGCGTCAGTTGCAGGCCGCGCGCAGTCGGGTCCACCCCCGCTCGTTCCAATCCGTCCCAAAGCTCGCCAAGGGCGAGAAGCAGCCTGAAAGCGACGTCAGAAGTGTCAGCGCGCAATGCTCAAATCCAGCGGATGTGATCTCGACTCCGCTCACGGCCCCCGCGTAACCGCAGGCCCGATTCTACGCCAGATCGACCCGAACTATGCAAGCGCCCAATCCCGGCTATAGACGAAGGGCTGGACGAACGTTCAATTCTTGCCCAGGTACGTCGCCGTCGCGTCCTCCACGGAATGGAGCGGAAGTCCATAGACCGCCTGGAGTTCGGACGTATCGGCCACGCCGTCCGCCGTGATGAAGTCAATCGCATCGGGCGTGAGCGGCCGCCCGGGTGCATGTTGAATGACGCTGGCGACGAGTTTCATGAGCGGCTTGGGGCTGTGCAGCAAGAAGCGCTTCTTACCTGCCACCTTGAGCGCGGTGCGGATGACCTCGTCCATGGTCATGACCGTCGGGCCACCGATCTCGAACGTCTTGCCGACTGTGGCGTCATTGCCGGGCGTCGCGGCGACGTGTGCCGCGAGGTCTCCGACGAAGAGCGGGTTGATCCTCGTCTTGCCGTTTCCGATGACCGGGATGAACGGCAGGAACTTCGCAAAGTTCAGGAAGCGGTTGAGCGACACATCACGCGGGCCGTAGATCCAGCTGGGGCGAAGGATGGTGTAGGGGACACCGCTGGCTTTGAGGTGTTGTTCTTCCTGCCACTTGAAGCGGAACCAGTGGTACTCGCCGTTTTCGTCGGCGCCGACGCCGCTGATGAGAATGAAGTGGCCGATGCCAGCCTCCCGAGCGGCATCGACCAGGTTCTTCGTGCCACCAAGGTCAATGCGTTCGAAGGTGTATCCCTTCTTCGGGTTTTCGATCGGCGAGTTGGGGAATTGGACGGCATCGACGACGGCCTCCACCCCGTCCATTGCGGGCACGAGCGTCGCCGGATCGGTCACGTCGATGCTGACCCAGGAGGCACGGGGGTCCATAGGTTCCCGGGCGGGTTTCGAACGCGATCCGACCGTGACTTCGTGGCCAGCATCGAGGAGCGCCTTCGTGATCTCGCGGCCGAGCAAGCCGGTTCCACCAGCGACGAGGACTTTCATATCAAACCTCCTGCAGGGCGTTCCCTGCACAGTCTTGTGATGAGTTGGAGCGCAGAATTCAGGTCCGGGCCTCCGTAGTGGCCCGCGGAGGGCGGGATGAGCGAGCTGTCGGCTTCGAAGACGCCGCCGCCGAAGACGATGGCTGTGAGAGGCGCTGATTCCTTCAGGGCGGAAGCCACTACCTCCAGGTGCCGGACGCCCTCGACGGTGCCGGCGTTCACGGCAAGGACGGTTGGCTGTGAGTCTTCCACGCAGCGAATCAGGCCATCGTCCGGGACATCCTGGCCGAGATAGATGGTGCGGAAGCCGTGGAATCGCAGGAGCACCGCGAGCATGAGCAGCCCGAGTTCATGGTGTTCCCCCTCGAGGCAGGCGAGGAGCACGACGGGGGCGTCACGCATGGGAAGCACCTGGCGGCTGAGCATGTCCAGGCGCGAACGGACGAAATTGGTAGCGAAGTGTTCCTGAGCCACGGTGGCCGTGCCGTCGTGCCAGGCCTGCCCGACTTCCCGCATGACCGGGACGATGACCCGCTCGAAGGCGGTCTGGACGTCGAACAGGTCGAGGGCGGCCGTCCATGCGGCGGCGGCCTCGGTTTCATCGAACGCGAGCAGCGAGGTCACAAGGCGGTCGGCAATACCGCCAGCGGCGGACGAGGCATCGGGGCTGACATCCGCCAGCTCGGCCAGGGCGATTTCAGCCGCCCGGGCAAGGGGAACCCCCGCGAGAGAGAGCGCCGCCATACGCTTCACCATTTCCACATCCCGGAATGAGTACATCCGGTGATGTCCGCCTGTACGAGCCGGTATAGGCACACCGTAGCGACGTTCCCAGGCGCGGAGTGTGTGCCGGCCCACGCCCGTCAGGCGTTCGACCTCGGCTATCCGCAGTGATTCGTTCGCGGCCATGCGAAAAAGTTAGACGGTGAGCCTGCCGCTTGTCAATGTTTTGTCTATCTTCTATGGTCGAAGGGTGACAAATGTCGTTGATGTCGCGGTTATC
>CALFYR010000353.1 GCA_937954195.1 uncultured Dehalococcoidia bacterium | reverse complement strand
GCTGCACCCGGTCACGCCCTCCGGGATGAACGGCCCAATCGGGAACTCGAACGTCCGGAATTTGTCGCTCCACTCGAAGGTGAACTGGGTTGGCCCAATCTCCACGTCGTCGCCGTTGTCCAGGAACTCCTTGCATACGCGCAAAGTTCCTCGTGCTGGGTCAATGAGCGGCGGCACAATGCCTTCCCCCGTCTCGTCCTGCTTGTTCTTGAACGTCAGCACGCACTCCTGCTCAACGCATCGCGCTCCATCGAACGTCGCAACTGCCGACCGCAGGACCAGCCCATCGCTGACACCGTCGACCGCCAATACCGAACGTGGGTACGTGGGTGTGTGAACCCAGGCCGTCGGGACCGCCTCAACCACAGTGACCTGCGCGCCGGCCGGTATCTCAATCGGCTCCGAGCACTCTTCACCGCTTTCAAACGTCACAATCCCGAGCGCCACAGGATCCGGGTCCTCATCGCCCTGGAGGTCGAAAAGAACATCGAATTCGAACATCACGTTGAAATTGTCGATGCTCGGTCCCGTCGCCCAGTACTGCTTGCACAGCACGAACGAACCATCGCCTTCGGCTGCGGTCACGGGCTTCCCAAACGCGCCCCCGCCGATTACCGCCGCCGCCAGCGCAAACGCCGCGGACAACGCGAACAGTGCCGGCCGCCCCAGGGGGCGGCTGGATTCCCTTTTCATGGCTCTCTCTCCTTGTTCGCACATGCCGCGGCCTCCCCCTGCGTACGGGGGCTGGCTTCGCGTTTCCCAGGTGGTAATGCGGGACCGCAGCCGCTACATGTGTCCTTCGACCGTAGGCCGCAACTCCCGCATCTGTGGATGAATCCCCTCACACTCCGGGGATCCAACCGGCACCAAACCGGCCCGACCACCCTCGTTTCGGCACTGTCACACGCTCTTCATCGGCCCGTTGCGAACTCGATACCGCCGCGAAACATCCGCCCGGCAGGCTCATCGAACTACTGCCCCGGAGTCTTCCGCATGACCATCAAGCCCGAATCCAAAACCTTCCAGCTCCTCGAGACCACCATCGCTGATGTCCACAAGGCATTCGCCGATGGCGAACTCACCGCCCGCGAACTCGTCCAGATGTACCTGGACCGCATCGAGGCCTACGACAAAGCCGGCCCGATGATCAATTCGGTCATCACCGTCAGCAGCACGGCCCTCGCCGATGCCGACGCGCTCGATGCCACGTACAAAGCAAGCGGCTCCGTGGGCCCGCTCCACGGCATCCCGGTCCTCATCAAGGACCAGGTCGATACCGTCGGCATGCCCACCACCATGGGCTCCGTCATCTTCAAGGACTACTTCCCGGACCG
>CALFYR010000352.1 GCA_937954195.1 uncultured Dehalococcoidia bacterium | reverse complement strand
GCGAACGCGTCGGTGACGGTCTGGTGGCCGCGCACATCATCGCGCGTCCCCACCGTGAGGTGGAACCGGTCCTGCCGACGGGGAGCAACACCAAGCGGCTGAAGTCGGAATAGTCAGCGGCAATTTTATTGACACAGGAGAAACAGAGTATGGCATCTGAAAGCTACGGCATTGCATTGGGAATGATCGAAACACGCGGCCTGGTGCCTGCCATCGAAGCGGCGGACGCTATGACCAAGGCCGCCGAAGTGCGGTTGATCGGCCGCGAGTACGTTGGCGGCGGATACGTCACGGTTCTGGTGCGCGGTGAGACCGGTGCGGTGAATGCCGCGGTCCGCGCCGGCGCCGACGCCTGCGAACGCGTCGGTGACGGTCTGGTGGCCGCGCACATCATCGCGCGTCCCCACCGCGAGGTGGAGCCGATCCTGGATCGCGGACCGGGTGCCATCGAGGGCAGCCGCCCGGAGCGGAGCTGATTGATCCGGGGCAGGTGATGGCGGGGAGCGCGTGGTGATGACGGCGAGGCATCAGGCTCATGTCAGGGCGGCCGGCTTTCTCGGGAGGGCTTTGAGCTTCGAGCTCAGCGCGGTGCAGCAGTACATGGCGCACGCCGCGCTGTGCGAGGCCTGGAACCTGACCGACGAAGGCCGCCATTGGCGTGAGGAAGCCGCGGGCGAAACGAAGCATGCGGAGCGCATCATCCAGCGTATGGTGAAGCTGGGCGTCGTACCCAGTGCCTCGCAGCTGCGGCCGGTGAAGGTGGGTGGCAGCCTGGGCGAGTTGATAGCACACAATGTTCGTCTGGAGCAGGACATTGTGTCGCTATACAGCGATGCGACCGTGACCTGCCTGCGCGGCGGAGATTCGGACAACGCCGGCTTCTTCCAGAAACTCCTCGACGAGGAGCAGGAACATGCCCGGGAACTGCAAGCCTGGTACGAATCATCAACCGGTTGGAGTTCGACATGAGCACGACACTGCATCAGCACTGGAAAAGGAAATCCTCTCCGGAGCGGCTTGAGCGTCGCTTTGAGTTCTCCGATTATGAACAGACGCGCGCATTCCTGGAGCAGGCCGCGGCCCTGTCCAAATCGACCGAGGTGTATCCGGACATGGGTTTCGGACGTACCTACGTCAACATGACACTTTATCTCGATGAGGCGGGTGAGGCGGCAATGTACGCCCAGGCTCTCGATGGATTTACGGCAGAAGCGGCCTGATCGTCCAGGCCATGACCGTCATCGCGCTGGCGAGCAGTAAGGGCGGGGTCGGAAAGACCACCCTCGCCATGAACCTCGCGGCCGGCCTGTCGCGCCGGGGCAGCACGGTGGTCGTCGACGCTGACCCCCAGCAGTCGTCGGGGCAGTGGAGCCTGGTGGCGGAGAACGGTGTTCTCGGCTTCGACGTCACGGCCGCGGATGGCGAGACGGGCGAGGTCATTGCCGGGGCGGGGCATGGGCACCGCTATGTGCTGGTCGATTGTCCGCCTTCGTTCGCGGCTCCCCAGACACAGGAAGTCCTGCGCCAGGCGGACCTGTTGCTGATACCGATGCAGCCGTCCCCCCTGGACCTGTGGTCGGGTGCGAATGTAGTAGAATGGGTGTCTCTTGCCAAACGGGCCAATCCGCGACTTTCGGCCTGGGTGGTGCTGAATCAGGTGGAACCCAATACGCGTCTCTGGAAGGACGTCAAGGGAGCCCTTGAGGAACTGGGATTGCCTTCCTTGAGTACGACGGTGCGCCGCAGGGCGGCGTTCAGGAACGCCGCGCTCACGGGCGCGACCGTGTATGCGATCGGTAGCCGCGGAACCCCTGCGGTTGAGGAAATCGAGGCCGTGATTACGGAGGTATTGAGTCATGACAGAGAAGGACGCTAGCCCGAACGACAACAAGCCGAAGAACCCGCTTGTCGAGGGGATGCGCAAGAGCAGGAGCGCCGGCGCCAGCCCGGGACAAGAGGCGCAGCGTGGCCACGGAATCCGTGAAATATCCCGTCCGGATTCGACTCGTACAGGCGAAGACAGTTACCAGGTGGGCGGATTACGCTGGCCGGACTGACGCCGACGCGCCGGGGGATTCCTTGACGTAAGGCGGTTTTGAAAATTTGGCGGTTATGAAGGCACCCAGCACAAGGATCGCCGTGAAGACACTGAAAGGTACGGGTAGAGAGGAGCCGGCCGGCGGCCACTCCAGTACATCGGAATTTCTGATTCGTCACGCGACCTTGCGCCAGCTCTAGGTGTTCG
>CALFYR010000351.1 GCA_937954195.1 uncultured Dehalococcoidia bacterium | reverse complement strand
CGGCAAGCGATAACAGTGTCTCGCCATCGTTCACCGGCGGCTGTACCGCCCAGGCCAACATCGCCGGGCACGGTTCGGTCGATCCCGCCTCCTCCGGCGGCGTCTACACAGTCCCCAAGTCCGGTTCCGCAAGCTACACGGGCAGTGTCCCCGTCGAAGGCGACGACCGGACAACGAACGGAAGAGTCTCGATCGAACTCCCGCTTGGCCTGCCGTCAATCACCATCAAGTCATGGGGCGGCGACAACACCGATGGCAACTCCGATTCCGGCACCGTGAGCTGGGACATCCCCTCGCTCGTGCCCGGGAACGTCGAAATGACCGTCAATGGATTCCACCAGGACGAAGGCGTCCGCTGCGAGGGCACCATCAAAGTGAAACTCGATGGTGGCGGCATCGGGAGCGCCGGCGGGCTCGGTGCAGTCGGTGCCACGCTCCTCACGCTGGTGGGCCTCATCTGGGCCAGCGTCCCAAAACCAGGAGGCGCATGATGCCTAACGAACGCGGCCGGCCCGTCCTCGGTGCCATCTTCGGCCTCCTGCTCGGCCTCTTCCTGGCGGTCGACCTGCTCCTCCTCGGGGTGATCCCACTGGAATCGCCGATGGTGATCATCCTCCCCCTCGTCTTCCTCGCGATCGGCGTCTTCGGTGGGCTCTTCGCCCCCTTGAAAGTCCTCCGCCGCTAGCCCCGGGACGGCCTTCGGTTGACGCGCCACTGTGCCGCGTGCGTAGCTACCCGCGTGAACAGCGACGCGCTCCCGGTAACCAGGGTCGTCGGCATGGGCCGCCTTGGAACGTCGTTGGCGGCCGCGCTCAGGCAGGCCGGGTATTCAGTCGAACCGGATACGTCCTCCGACGCGCACCTCACGTTCGTTACCGTGCCAGACCGCGTGATCGCGCAGGTTGCCGACGCGCGGGCCTGGCGCTCCGGCGAATGGGTCGTGCATTGCAGCGGCGCGCTCGGCCGCGAACACCTCGCCACCGCCGAAGCCGCCGGCGCGCTGACCGGCTGCTTCCATCCCCTTCAGACCTTCCCGTCGCGATCGCCCGAACCGGAACGGTTCAAAGGCATCGCCGTCGGTATCGAGGGACCGCCAGTCCTCGCCCAACAACTCGAACAGATCGCGATGGCGCTCGGCAGCAAGCCCTTTCGCCTTGAAGGCGTCGATAGAGCCCTCTATCACGCGGCAGCCGTCGTTGCCAGCAACCACCTCATTGCCCTCGCGAGCGCGGCCACGCGCCTCTGGGAGCTGGCGGGTATCACGCAACAGGACGGGCGATCGTCCCTCGCGCCGCTCATTACCGCCGCCGCCTCGAACGTCGCCGCCATGCCACTCGCCGATGCCCTGACCGGCCCCGTGGCCCGGGGCGACGTCGAAACGGTGGTGCGTCACCTCACCGCACTCGAACTAGCCCCGGAACTTCGAGACCTCTACCGGCAGCTCTCACTCGAGCTGCTCCGCCTCCCGCTGAGAATCGACGAATCCCGCCGCACGGAGCTGGAATCCGTGCTTCGTCACCGCAACCGAACCGTTCCGGAGGACACCGCCCATGGCAGGTAGAGAGCCTGGATCGCGACGCAGAGCCCCCCTCGGCCGGTACGACTGGGATGCCGTCGCCGGCATCGTGGCGGCCGGCTCGGCGCTCGTACTGCACCTCCTCCACATCATCGAGACCGATGTCCTGCTCACCATCGCACTCGTCCTTCTCGCACTGCTCCTCTTCCGCGACCTCCGGCGCGAAGCCATGGACGAGGACCAGCACGAACAAGCCACGCGGACAGCCGATTCGATCGAACTACTTCGCCAGGGCCTGGCGCCGCCGGATGTCACACTCCTCGGCCCGCGTCAGCTCCGCACGGCAAGCGAGGGCTTCGCGCGCTCCGCCCATGGCGAGATGACCTGGTTCAACGTCTGTCTGCTCATGTTCAAGCCGCAGTCGCTGTTCGATGCACTCCTTCGGCCGGCGCTCGAAAACCCCAACGTCGTCCGCATCCAGTTCGTACTCGATGAGTCAGAACGAAACCGCTGGAATGACGAAGTCCTGCCCAAGGCCCGGGGAACGGGCCACCAGGCCAAGCTCATGGAACCACGCTGGGTCGAACTCCAGGACCA
>CALFYR010000350.1 GCA_937954195.1 uncultured Dehalococcoidia bacterium | reverse complement strand
CCAGGAGTACTTCATCAACCGGATGATCGGCTTCGGCTTCATCAACCCCGAACGCGCCGGTCCGCCGCCCGGCGTCGCGCGCAAACGGAAGCCCCTCGAAGAACTCGTCCACCACGAACGCTGGTAGGGTGTACCAACATCCCGTAGGCTAGCTACCACACGTAACCATGGGAGCACCCGTTGATCGAACTCACCGATGAGATGAAGTCCGCCTTCGAAACTGCCCTTGCCGATGGCGCGCCAGTGATCGTAGCTTCCGCCGGCAAGTCGGGCATGCCGGATATCGCCTATAAAGGCAGCGCGATGGTCTTCGATAAGGACCACGTCGCGTTCTGGGAACGTGCCCTCGGAACCACGTACGCCAACCTCAAAGAGAACCCCGGCTGCTGTCTGCTCTATCGCAACCCGGCCACCCGGACGGCCTGGAAGTTCTTTGGCGAGGCCGAAGTGCTGCTCGAAGGCGACCTTCGTCAGCAGGTCATGGACCGCACAATCGCCCTGGAACTCGACCGCGACCCGGAGCGCAAAGGTGCCGCCATCGTTGTCCGCATCGACAAGGTGGTCCAGGCCGGCAAGGTGCTGATGGAACGGGACTAGGTGGGCGTGGTACCCCGGGTAGGACTCGAACCCACAACCTTCTGATCCGAAGTCAGATGCTCTATCCGTTGAGCTACCGGGGCGCAGGTTCATCATAGCAGCACACCCGGTTGTATCCTCGCGCTCGCTCCACTACCGTTCGCCTCGTGACCGCACCCGCGCGTTCCCCCGAATCCGTCGACGCCATCATCGAATCGGCGCGTGGGCTGCGTGATCGTTTCCGCGAAACCTCCGCCTACCACGACCGTAGCGCGGAGTTCCCGTTCGCCAACTTCGACGCGCTCCGCGGAGCGGGAATCCTGAACCTCACCGTGGACGCCCGGTTCGGCGGCCCTGGCCACGGACTCGAGACCGCGTGCCGGGCGGTCTCGATGATCGCGGAAGGCGAACCATCGACTGCGCTCGTTTATGCGATGCACCTCATCTACCACGCCGTGCCGGCGTTCTCGGGCCGTTGGAACGCCACGGTGCACGAAGTCATGTGCCGCGAGGCACTCGCCGGAGTTGCCCTCGTGAACGTCATGCGTGTCGAGCCCGAACTTGGCACGCCCGCCCGGGGCGGCCTCCCGTCCACCACTGCCACGCGAACGGCTTCCGGGTGGAGCCTGACCGGGCACAAGCTCTATGCGACCGGCAGCCCACGGCTGCGTTACTTCATCACCTGGGCGCGCACCAATGGCGACGATCCGCAAACCGGCTGGTTCGTGGTCCCCCGCGAAACCCCGGGGGTCCGCCTTGTCGAGACCTGGGACCACATGGGCATGCGGGCAACCGGCAGCCACGACCTGTATCTGGAGAACGCCGAGGTCCCGTTCGAATACGCCGCGGACGTGCGTGCGCCTCGAGATTGGATGCCGCCCGACCCCGTCCAGGCATGTTGGAACAACCTTGTGCTGGCAGCTCTCTATCACGGCATAGCTCGCGAAGCACAACGGTGGCTCTCCGGCTACCTCCACGAACGCAAGCCTTCGAACCTGGGTGCCTCGCTCGCAACACTGCCCCGTATGCAATCGGCAATGGGCGAGATCGAGGCGCTGCTCTGGTCCAACGAACGATTGGTGTATGGCCTCGCGGCGGAAGCCGACGCTCACGGCTACTCGCAGGCCCACACCGCCCAAACGTCGCTCGCGAAGTACATGGCCACCAACAACGCGGTGCGCTCGGTAGATATCGCACTGTCGCTGGTGGGCAACCCGGGACTCGCACGAGCCAACCCGCTGGAGCGGCATCACCGCGACGTGCTCTGTTCCCGCATTCACGTCCCACAGGACGATATGGTGCTCCTCGGCGCCGGCCGCGGAGTTCTCGGGGTGTAAACGAAGTACGTCCTGCCTCATCGCGGGCGGCGGCCGACCCTATCCGCCATAATCCCCCTAACTCGCATCTG
>CALFYR010000349.1 GCA_937954195.1 uncultured Dehalococcoidia bacterium | reverse complement strand
GGGAATGCCAGCCTCCTGCAATTCAAGCTGAGCCTGGTAGTGCGACCTCGAACAGGTCCAGGCCTCGATGATCGGGCGCAACGCTTCGCGGTTTGCGTGGCGTGTCCGTTCATTCGCAAACCGCTCGGCGCCGGCCAGTTCTGGTCGCCCGATGGCCTGGCACAGCTTCTGCCACTGGGCATCCGTCTCCACGGCGATCGCCACCCATTCGTCCTCCCCCTTGCAGCGGTAGGTGTCATGCGGCGCGTGCCGCGGGTGACCGTTCCCGTCCCGGATTCGTTCCACGCCATTCCACAGGTAGTCGAGGTACGCATCGGCCAGCAGTTGCATCTCCCCTTCGATCATCGCCAGCTCGATGTGTTGTCCTTCCCCTGTGCGGTTCCGGTGCCAGAGCGCCGTGAGCGTACCAAGCGTCGCCAGCGCGGCCGCCTGTTGATCGCAGAAGAAGTTTCCGGGTTTCATCGGCGGACCGTCGGCATAGCCTGTCAGGTGGGAGATGCCACTCATGGCGTCTATCCCGGGCCCATAGGAAGCCCGGTCACGGTATGGCCCGTCCAGTCCAAACGCAGGCATCGAAACGGCGACGATTGCCGGGTTCGCGCGCCGCAACACATCGTAGCCGAGGTCCATGTTCTCGATGGCGCGCGGCGAGAAGTTCTGCAAGAAGACGTCTGACTTTCCCACAAGGTCCAGGAGAAGAGCCCTTCCCCGTGGGTCCGTCACATCAAGCGAGACTCCCCGCTTCGAGTGGTTCAGTTCGTTGAAGATCAACATCCGGTCGTAGCTGTTTCCTTGGTCGCCTTCGCGGAGTGGCGCGGTCCCGGCTGCGTGGCGCGGCCGGGCGGTGGGCGCTTCCACCTTGATCACCTCAGCCCCGAGGTCGCCCAACATCGCGGTCGCGATGGGCCCCGCCACCGCGTTCGTGAAGTCAATAACCCTCACTCCGTCCAGGGGGCGTGTTCCGGGCGCTACGGCACGAACCTTCGGGCGCGCCACGCCCTCCGAGTACCACGCGAACGGTGGACCATCGGCCCCAAGCAGGGGCGCGGACCCGACCATCCACGGAGTCTCCGAGAGACGCATCGGCCCGCCCGGCTGCAGCACGCTTCCCGCGCGCGGGTGTTCGATGTCCACCATGCTCGCGCGTGCGCGGACATGTTCGTTGGCCAGCACTTCGCCCGGTGTGAATACCTCCGTGAATGGCAGGCGGAGTTCCTGTGCCATCCGCACCGCTTCCCGCCGGGGCTTATCAGCCAGCCACTCATCCATGATCGCATCGATTTCGTCGGCGTGACCCGTCATCGCTTCGAGCAGATCCGGCGCAAGCAGCCGTTCGTTCGGGATGAGGGCGGCCAGGAGCTCTACGTGCCGGTTGTTCGAATGGCAGTGCAGATATCCATCGGCACATGGCCGGATGGTTGATGGATACGCGTGTTGCGGCGGGTAACCCAGCAATCGCGTCCCGTTGCGCCGCACCACCTTTCCGAAGAAATGTGCCTGGTGCTGCGGCCCCCCAAGCAGAAAGCTCGCAGCCTCTGCCACGGAAACATCCACCACCTGACCCCGTCCGGAACGTTCCCGCGCGTGCAACGCTGCCATGATGCCAACGGCCGCATGGGCCCCCGCCTGGCACGAAACGAGCGATCCATACGGTTTCAGCGGCTCCCGCTCAGGCGATCCGGTTAGCATCGCATAGCCACCGAGTGCCACCGCTACCAGCTCCGAACCAGCCATGTCCGCGTACGGACCTGTCAGTCCGAACCACGACACGTTCGCGACGACCAGCTCGGGCCGTGACTGCCGCAACTGGGCGATATCGAGGCCCGCGCTGGCCAAATCAGAAGGACGCTCCGCCAGAATCAACACGTCGGCCGCGGCGGCGAGTTCGGCCGCTTCCCGCAGCGAGTTCACCAGCACTGACCGCTTGCCCGAATTCAGATGGAGATGAAGTCCGCCCAGTTCGCGGTCCACCAGGTGGCCGGGGAACGGCCCCTCCATTCGAATGGAATCCCCGCCGGGCGGCTCCGCTTTAACCACTTCGGCCCCGAGCCCGGCCAGGAGCCGGCCGCAAAATGCCGCCCCAACGCCCCCGCCCGCCTCCACGACGCGCACGCCCGACAGCGCTCCACGGCTCACCCTCGGTATCTCCTCGGCCGCTGCTCGATCCGGCGTTTGCGTCACCGGCGCGAGTATACGGGGATCGCGTGCTCCGGCACTCTCCGTCCGCTAGCTTTCGCGAGACGCCACGCCGTAACCAGCGGGGCTCTGCGCAG
>CALFYR010000348.1 GCA_937954195.1 uncultured Dehalococcoidia bacterium | reverse complement strand
AGGACGAGCTCCGGGCCGTCGACCCGGATCTGCGCTCGTTCAGAGGCTGCAACACCACTGGTGAGTACGTCGACCTCCTGAACTTCGCCGGATTGCCCATCCCGTCGGGGTTACTCGGCCGGTCCCGGGCCGCTGGTGAATCGGCTTGATGCCCATTCGTTCCGCGCGTACCGTTCGCCACCCATGCGGTCCATCTGGGCGGAAAGCCTGCAACAGAGCCTCGAACACGCGCTCGAACAGCTCGGAGCCGCCATAAGCGACTGCCCCGCGGAGCTGTGGGAGGCGCCGATGTGGCACGTGGCGAATCCGGGCCCCGGCCACCCGTTCCTGGGGCCTGACTGGGCTCCCATTACCGACCCAGGCCAACTCCGCATCCTCGCCGAGCGCTGGGCAAGCCGAAGGTCGACGCCGTGGAGCGTCGCGTGGCATGCCCTGGAGACCTTCGACTACGACCTCTCCGGCGAGTTCGCTCCGTGGGCTCCACCGCCGCCATTCACGGGCCATCCGCACTGGCGGGACCTGCCGAGCCTTGAGGAGCCATGGTCTCCAGCCCAATTGCTCGACTACGCCGCCTATTGCCGCGAGCGCGCGCAGGAGACTCTTGGGGAGATAACGGATGAACTTGCCGCGCGTCCGCTCCCGTCCACGCACCGCTACGCGGGCAAACCGCACGCCTCGATCCTAACGGGCATCCTGGAGCACACAGCGGAACATGCCGCCCAGATGCGGCAGTTCGTTACGAGTTCGTAGCCCTTCAGCGAGGGCGTTGGGTGGCCCCGCGCCGGCATGAACCATAGACTGGCCTCATGGATAGCAAGAGCAAAATGCGGAGCTCCGGCACCACGCGGAGGCCACCCGAACCCACCACCGGTCACGACGACATCGACGATTGGATGCGGCGGGTCATGCCCGACTTGAACCCGATCGTCCATTACCTCGACAAGGTCATTCGGGACACGATCCCGGGTCTGCACTACGCCGTGAAGTGGAAGAAGGCCTACTACGGGCTCCCTGATCGCGGGTGGCTCATCGAGCTGGTTTCGTACGACGTCTCGGTCAACGTCGTCTTCCTGGGCGGAGCAGACTTCAAAGAGCCACCACCCCTCGGCGAAGGCGACCGAAGCCGCTACGTGAAGCTCAAGTCGCTGGAAGAGGCGAAGGATCCGTCGATCGAGAAGTGGATCGAGCAGGCCGGAAAGACTGCCGGTTGGAAGTAGGCGCGGCTTTCCGGCTCGCTCGTGCCCGGACTACCTCGGGTCGCGCCACATGGGCCAGATCCGTGGCCCGTCCTTCACGTCGAACACCTTCGTCACTTTGAAACCGTATCGCTCGTAGAGCGGGAGGTTCCGTTCCTTGCTGCTTTCGAGATAAGCGCCAATGCCCTCGCGGTCTAACCGTTCGGCCATCGGTGCGAGGAGCGAAGAACCCACGCCTTTCCCCTGCATGGCGGGTTCCACCCCGATAGCGAGCAGGTAGTAGTGCGGTTCCTTTGGGTGCAACTTCTCAGCCTGCGCGAACGCCCCGATCGAACGTTTCATGCCGCCGATACCCGAGACCTTTAGGAGGGTCGGGAGCATGGAGAGATCGGCGCGAATGCCGTGGGGTCGGCCGCCAGGTGGATTCCAGAGCGCGCCGCCGTCGCCAGCCTCGGTCATGTAGCACTCGCCATACGGCAGCGTAAGGCGCGTTATGCCGACCCGCATGAATCGGACCATCCGCTCTAAACGGCGAGCGTCCTGTTTCACGAGGAAATTGATGAACGGGTCATCGTCGAACGCCCGCTGCATGAGGCCAACGACGTTATCGACGTCGGCGCTGGTGATTTTGCGGATACCGGGTGCGAGTTGTGTGTCGCGGGCGTCGTCTGGCATGTGATTTCCAACCTTCCCAAATGTGCCGTTCGCGCCGCAGCGAGCCACCACAAGGCGGCATGCGCGAGCCTAGGGTGGCGAATGGTCGGGCTTCAGTCCAACCGGGATAGCAAAGCCTTGGCCATCGGCGTTGCATGAACCCGGGCAAACAAGGAGCGGTTGGTTGGCCGATGAAAGGGATCGCAGGAATCTAGCGCTTGGCCAGCCCGGGCGGTTCCGTGGTCGGGCCCTTGCGGCCGTGTGCGGGCGCCGGACCAGGCTTGCCCGTCTCGTCCTTGTTGTGACCCGGCGCCAATCCAGACTTGCCGGGCCGGGCGTTCTCGGATGTATCCACAGCGGACGACTTCACTTCCGGCTCTACCGGGGGCTTCTCGGCGGCTTCGGTGGGAACCTCCCCAGGCGGCTCAGTTGCCACGGGCGGGTCTGCCTCCTGAGGGATCAGCGGAACGACCGCGGCATCCGGGATACCTGCCGCTACGACTCCGGGTTCTGGCTCCGGCGATTCCGCCGGGCCTGAAGGCGCGGCGACGGGTGGATGGGGAGGCACGGCGGCGTGAACTGCCGGGGGCGCCACGGCCACCACCTGCGTGTCGGCCCCAGCGGACTGGACCGCCGCAAGGCCGGTTGTGTGAGCTTGGGTGAATTCGAATGCGGATGCCGCTGTAGCGGTGGAGTCCGCGGCGACCCGCATCTCCGCTCGTACCAACTCGATCACGCTCCCAGCATCGAGTTGTCCCGGGCTGTTCGATGCGGCCGCGTCTGCTGGGCGCTCGAATGCGGGTAGGACGAACCGGCCATACTCCGGGACGTCAATTGTCCGTGCGAAGCCAATCGCTCCCACCGCGCCAATGATTGCGGCGACTGGAAGCTGCCACGGAACGCCCGATAGCTTCGGTGTTTTCGGCACCCTCACCTCTCGCATCATCGCGGACGGTACCGCGAATGTACCCGGTCTGGCATTGGGGACTACCCGGATAACCCACCCCATGGCTAGTCCAATGCAGCGACTACCAGCAGCTGTAGGGTCGCGATCTATGCAACGATCGGGGAAATGGGAAAAGTGGCTCCCCGACCTGGATTCG
>CALFYR010000347.1 GCA_937954195.1 uncultured Dehalococcoidia bacterium | reverse complement strand
TGAGCCGCCGCGTGCCGAGCACATCGGCGATGGTGCCGGCGAAGATGCCGACCACTCCGGAAACCAGCAGGGCGATGCCGAACCCGGCAGAGACGGTGCCGACGCCGAATTCGCCGCCCGGGCCGCTGCGGGTAACGAAGACGCTAAACGCGTAGGAGAGAGTCCCGTAGCTGGTGTTGATGAACATCGCCACGGCGGCCACCTGCAACCAGCGGCGCGAAAGCGCGGTGTGAAAGCCGGCGGCGATGGAGGGGGTCACGCGCGTAGTGAAGCACGGTGGACGGTCTTATCGCAAAAAGACGATGTGAGCCGGTCCTACGGAATACCGCGGCGCATGATCCAATCGGTCTGGGAGTCATCACCCAACTGGAACACATGCGTGCCAACCTGCTCGAAACCCCACCGTTGATAGAAGGCGATGGCTCGCAGGTTGCGCTCCCAGACGCCGAGCCAGATTGTCGTGTGGCCGTTGGCTGCCGCGTTCTCCAGGCTGGCTCGCATGAGCGCCGCCCCGACCTTGTGCCCCAGCCAGTCGTTAAGAACGTAGATGCGCTGCAATTCGATGGGGTTCGGGTCGCGAATCTCGGGCGGGTTCGTGCCGGTCCGCAGTCGTGCATACCCGATGGTGGTCTCGCCGCTCTGGGCGATGAGGAAGCACCCAGCGGGGTCGGCGATCTCGGCTGCCTGGATCCCGGGGCTGAAGGCGCTCGCCAGGTACGCCGCCAGGTTCTCGGGCGTGTTCTCCTCGGCGAAGGCTTCCGCAAAGGCCCGCGCACCCACCTCGGCCAGGAGCTCCGCATCGCCCGGCGTCGCATACCGAATGTGAATGTCGTGGTCGTTCGCCATGATTCGGGACCTCTGGGCAAAAGGCACGCCCATCGTAACGCCCTACCCGCCCGCGCCACCTCCCTCATGCCTCATGCCTCATTCCTCATCCCTATAATCCCCGGCACCACCCCCGGAGGCCCACCATGTTCCAGACCGCCGAGTTCCGCGGCTTCACCACCACCCTCCACGACCCCGGCATCGCCGTCTTCACCTTCAACCAGCCGGAGCGCATGAACGGCCTCACCCAGTCCATCAAGCGCGAACTCATCGAACAGCTGACGCAGGCCCAGATGGACGACAAGGTCCGCGTGGTGGTGTTCACGGGCTCCGGCCGCGCCTTCTGCGCCGGCGATGACATCACCGGCCGCCCGCTACCAGCGGGCAAGGAGCTCATGCCCGAGATCTACCACGGCCACCGCGAACCGATCGGCACGTACGAAGGCCTGCGCGTCCACTCCCAGACCGTGAACTCCGCGATCCGCAACCTGGATAAGCTCAGCATCGCCGCCCTCAACGGCATCGCCATCCAGACCGGCCTCTCGCTTGCGCTCGCCTGCGATTTCCGCATCGCCTCCACCGAAGCCCGCCTCGGGAGCGCCACGCTCCGCTTCGGCCTGCTGCCCGATGAAGGCGGCCAGTACCTGCTGGTCCAGCTCATCGGCGTCGCGCGGACCATGGACTTCCTCATGAAGAAGCGCATCATCTCCGCGCGCGAAGCTCACGAACTCGGCATGGTGCACGAGCTCACCGAACCGGATGACCTGATGAACCGCACGATGGCGCTCGCGGCGGAGCTCGCGAACGGCCCCCAGGTCGCCATGCGCCTGTTGAAGCGCACCATCTACAACGCCGCCGAAATGACCTGGGCCCACGCCCTCGACGATATCGCCGCCAAGACCGCCATCAGCGACCACCACCCCGACGCCCGCGAAGGCGTAGCCGCCTTCCGGGACAAGCGCGAGCCGCGATTCAACCAGTGGCTGGAAGGCACGCCCGACTAGCACTTCTTCGGGCGATGCAGCTGGATTCCGAGGGTGGCGGCTCGCTTCGAGCGGCAACTGAGGGTTGGCAATCCAGTTCGTGTTATGCGTTGGCTCCGTGGGGCACGCAAGGAACACGCCCCAATCTGCGATTTACTCCAATGCAGAAGAACGTCACGCTTGTCCTAAGCGGAAGTGGTTCGCTGCGAGGAGCCCTACGAAACGCCTATCCGTCGGCGCCAGGATATCAGCCGAGATGACCGAAAGCTTTTACATCGCCCTGGACTTTCACGACAGAGCTGTCCCATGGCCGACGCCCTCGCTGGAAGACGCCTTGAAGGACGATTCTGACCTGTACAGCGACTGGTTGCCCTGCCTCCTCACGTTCGGGGTGGGGGACGTCCGATTCCCGCAGATTTGGATACCGATCCTGCAGGCCGTGATGATGCTGCCCGCCTGGTTGCGCATGATCCCCGATGGCCGGGCGTTTACATGGTCCTTGCCGGAGGGTGAGGGCTACACGCGTTTCACCAGGAACGGAGATCTGTTCTACCTAGACCCTGAACCGCCACCGCCTACGCACGTTTCTCGTGACCAGACACTCCAGGTGCTTGAGGAGATGGAGAGTGCGGGGCGGGACTTTCTGTTAGCGGAACACCCTGCACTGCTGGACCACCCTGTGGTAGGGCCATGGCTCCGAGGAGGCGAGTATCAGTTCCCGGAGGGCTGGGAATATCCCGATCCAATCAGCGGCTAGAGTGGGTCCACGACAGAGCGCACGGGGAGCGCATGCAATGGCGTCCGCGTTTGCCGAGATTGCGCCGCGTGGGTGGCAGCCCCTCAATCAGGCCATCTGCCAACAGTGGTTCCACCCAACCGTAAAGCGGGCCTTTCCTGACCCTACATCCGGCCTAAGGCACCCTGACCGTACTTGTTTGCGGAGGCAA
>CALFYR010000346.1 GCA_937954195.1 uncultured Dehalococcoidia bacterium | reverse complement strand
TGATCAACCTCGTCGTCCTCGACCCCGACGGCCACGCCATCGCCATTGGCGAACGGGTGGAGTGATTACAGCAGCCGAGGAACCGCGCACGGAAGTAAGCGGATCGCGCCCCAACCCAATCGCCCGGCGGCAACGGGAGAGGTGTCCGCGAGCATCGTCCCCTCTCCCGTCTCGGGAGAGGGGCAGGGGTGAGGGCGAGTCGTCGGCACACCCACCACGCGACGCGTACCGCGTAGAATCCGCCGAAATCTCAGCGGAGGCACATCCCATGCCCGAAAACGAACCCCACGCCCTGCTCGAAAAGCGCGGCCGCGTCGGCATCATCACCCTCAACCGGCCGGAGCGCCTGAACGCCTGGTCCCAGGATATGGCCCGCCTGGTCCGCGAACACATCGAAGATTGCAACACCGACGAAGGCATTGGCGCTATCGTGCTCACCGGCGCCGGCCGCGGCTTCTGCAGCGGCGCGGACCTCCAGCGACCCCGCACCGAAGGCGGCGAACGGCCGCGGCCCCGCCCCGAGCAGGATTCGCTCACCGAGTTCCTTCAGCGCTCCAAGCCGCTCATCGCCGCCATCAACGGTGCAGCTGTAGGCGTGGGCTTCACCCTTCCGCTGGCGTGCGACATCCGCATCGCCTCGGAGCATGCCCGCGTTTCGATGCGTTTCGTCCGCATCGGCCTTACCCCCGAACTCGGTTCCACGCAGATCCTGCCCCAGGTAGCCGGGCTGGCAAACGCCGCCGAGATGATGTTCACTGGCCGCATCTACAACGCGCAGGAAGCACTCCGGCTGGGCGTCGTGAACAAGGTCGTCCCCCACGAATTCCTGCTCGATGAGGCGATCGCCCTTGCCGAGGAGATCGCATTCAACCCCGCCACCCACGTGCGCTGGGCCAAGCGCATGCTTCACGCCAACGCCGTGAACGACAACATCCGCTCGGTCCTGCAAAGTGAAGACGAGATCTTCGGACAGGCCGCCCGCAGCCCTGCATTCGCCGAAGCCGGACGCGCCTTCCTCGAAAAGCGCGACCCCGTGTTCAACAGCCAGGCCTAGTCAGGAACGCGCGCCGTCATCGGTCGGTTGGGGGGCTCCGCGATGGTTCCCGGAGTGCCCTCGGCCAGCCGCTTCAAGTTCGCGAATTGCCGCGTCTGCATCACCCAGTGCGAAGGTTCCAATGCCAGGAAGCTCAGCACGGGCCGCAGGAAGGCCGGCGAGAACGCCCAGTAGCCACTCACGATGAGCCGTGTCCGTCCACCGGAAAGTGGCTTCAGCTGGAATCCCCACGTCGAATCGGTGAAGAGCCGGGGCCTCGGGCCCGCCGGGTCGAATTGCCGTCCTTTGAGGTCGAGCGAAATCCTCAGGCAGAGGAACCGCTCTGGCTCGAGTGCGGCTACCTCCCAGTACTGGCTGCCATCGGCTTTGCCGTTCATCCGGCTCCCTACCGCGACGTCCTGCCACTCCGCGTGAAGGCGCCCGGCACTCTTTCGGCCGAAGTTGTCGAGATGATCCCAGCTGTACCAGCCCCCGCGGTCCGTGCCCATCTGCAGGAGCCATGGCCACACCCGCTCCGGCGGCGCATCGATGGTGGTCGCCATGGTGGCGCTCCGCTTCCCACCTGGGACGATGTCTTGGCCGGGGAACGCCTGGGCAACTTCCTCATCGCTCACCCCCCAACGGACAAGGCGTGGCCGCACCAGCCACGCGTAGATCGCCGTCATCGTCACCAACAGGCCAGCGGCCGCACAGAGAACTCGTGGCATCGGTCTCTCCTTCCTGTTCCTGGGCATGGAACCCCGAACAGCACAACCCATTCCGGTGCCAGCGCCAACGACCAACAGGTTCTGCTGGCCCAGCCCATCCGGCCGTCAGTGTCGAAAAAAGAGGGGGCATAGTGCCCCCTCCGAAACGAACGACGGATTGATTCCTACTTCCCGCCGGCGGCCCCAACCGGCGCCTGCGCCGGCTCGCTCGGGCCTTCCACGTTCACGTGCGGGAGCAGCCGGTCCAGCCACTTCGGCATCCACCAGTTTGCCTTGCCCAGCAACTCCATCGTCGAAGGCACCAGGAACAACCGCACGATCGTCGCGTCCACGAAGATGGCGGTCGCCAGGCCAACGCCGAACTGCTTGATCACCCGGTCCGGCCCGAGGATGAATGCCCCGAACACGGCCACCATGATGGCCGCCGCCGCCGTGATCACGCGGGCGGTTGCCGCCAGGCCGTGGCTCACCGCGGTCGCGTTATCGCCAAGGGCAAGGTACTCCTCACGGATTCGGCTGATCAGGAACACCTCGTAGTCCATCGATAGTCCGAACAGCACCGCGAACATCATCATCGGCAGGAACGTCTCCACCGGCCCGGGCTCGACACCGATGATGTCGGCGCCCCAGCCCCACTGGAACACCGCCACCACCACGCCATACGCGGCGCCGATGGAGAGCAGGTTCAGGATGGCAGCCTTCAACGCAACCACAACAGAGCGGAACACCACCATCAGCAGCAGGAAGCTCAGGCCAATCACGCCCGCGAACAGAAGCGGCATCCGCGCCTCGATCTTGTCCTGCGCGTCGATGGTCCCGGCTACGCCGCCCGTGGCCAGCAACTCATAGTTCGTGCCGCCATCTACGCTCGGGAACACCGAATCCCGCAGGTCATGCACCAGGTCGCCCGTCGCCGGGTCCTGCGGCGACGTCCCGGGGATGGCGATGATGAGTGCGGCGTCGCCGGTGGGGTTGAAGACCGGCTCGGCCACCTGCACCACGTTGTTCGCCCCGCCAATCGCGGCCGCCGCTTCCGCAGCCTGCCGCTCGCGTGTCGCCTGGTCCGGCTCATCTTCGAAGTCCGCGACGATGATCAGCGGGCCGTTGAACCCGGGCCCGAAGCCCTTCACCAGCAGGTCGTAGCCACGGCGGGCCCGCGAACTCTCGGGCAGGTTGCCGGAGTCCGTGAACCCGAGCTTCATATCCAGGATTGGCGCCGCGAGGAAGAGCAGCAGCGCCGTCGCGCCAAGCATGTATGGCAGCGGCCGCTTCTGGATCTGCTTGCTCAGACGGTACCAGCCGCTCTTCGGGTCCACACCCTCCGTCGAATGCAGGAACGGCACCTTCCAGCTGTCGATCTTGTGACCAATGATGGAGAGCGCCGCCGGCATGAGCGTGATGGCGATGAGCACCGAACCCAGCACCACCGTTGCCCCCGCAGCGCCAAGCGCCGCAACGAACGGCAGGCCCACCACGAACAGGCCGAGGAACGAAATCGCCACCACGATCCCCGCGAAAATCACGGACCGCCCGGCGGTTGTGACCGCGAGGACGATGGAGTCCTCGACGCTCTTCCCGTGGTGCAGACCTTCGCGGAACCGCGTCACCACCAGCAGCGAATAGTCGATGCCGACGCCGATGCCGATCATCGCCGCGAACTGCGGGCTGAAGTCCGGCAGGTTCCAGATGTTCGCGCCAAGCGCCAGGATTGAGAAGCCGGCCGCGAGCCCGAAAATTGCCGCGCCGAGCGGCAGGCCCATCGCGATCACCGAACCGAAGGCGATGAGCAGGATGAACATCGCGAAAATCATGCCGAACACTTCGGAGCCGAAATGCTGCTCCTCGTTGCTCCACACAACGCCGCCGCCCGCCTCCACCAGCAGGTCATCGCTTTCGGCATTGAGCTCGTCGATCGCGCCCACGAACG
>CALFYR010000345.1 GCA_937954195.1 uncultured Dehalococcoidia bacterium | reverse complement strand
TAACCGCCCGCCGGCCTCACGCCTGTAAACAACGGTCATGGGAACTACAGCTAGCCCAATCGCTCTCCATACTGCTTCACAAAGTAGCCTCCGAAGTCCCCTTGCGCGCCGCCGGCCCACTCTGCCCCGTGCTGCGCGTACCACCGCACTGTTGCCGCCAACCCCTCCTCGAACCGCAGTCGCGGCGCCCACCCCATCGCCCTGAGCTTTGAGCTGTCCACCGCGTACCGTCGATCATGCCCCGGGCGGTCGGTTACCGGCCGGATCAGGTCCGCTGGCCGCTCCAGCAGAGCACAAATCCGCTCGGCCACTTCAATGTTCGGCACACGCTCTCCACTCCCCACATGCACCGCCTGCACCCCGGGGGCCGCCGGCAGGTTCCGGATCACCACGCGAAGCGCGTCCACGAAGTCCTCGACATAAAGCCATTCGCGCTCCTGCCTTCCGTCCCCATAGAGCGGTAACGGTTCGCCCGCCATCGCCCGCATCGCGAACAGGGGGATGAACTTCTCCATGTGCTGGTTCGGCCCAAAGACGTTGCAGCAGCGAATAACCGTCACGGGCAGCGAATACGTCTCCGCGTAGGCGCGGATCATCAGCTCCGCGGCCGCCTTGCTCGCCGAATACGGCGAACTCGGCGCGAACGGCCAGTCCTCCTTGGCCTCCAGCGGTGCCGCCAGCGAACCGAAGACCTCGTCCGTCGACATGTGGACCAACGCAACGCCGGGCTGTTCCTTCACCGCCTCCAGTAGCGATACCACACCCTCCACGTCCGTCCGCACGAACACTCCCGGGTCCAACAGCGATCGGTCGACATGTGTCTCCGCCGCAAAGTTCACCACGAGGTCCACGCCCCTCGCCAGCTCCCGAACCAGCGCCGTATCGCAGAGGTCGCCCTCAACCAGGTGGTGCGCCGGGTTCTCACCTGCCGGCCCCAGGTTCCCGAAGTTCGAGGCATAGGTGAGCTTGTCGAGGTTCACGACCTCCCACCCGTCAGCCAGCAGCCCGCGAACCACGTGGCTTCCGATGAACCCGCACCCGCCCGTCACCAACGCCTTCATCGCCCGCCCTCGAACCGCGAGTGGTCACCGAGCGTCAGGCGCGCTCCCGCCGGCGCCCCGCTCACGTGCGCGAACCGCCCGATCATCGAATCCACAATCCCCGGACAGTCCCGGATCTCCGTCTCCTCCATCACGATGCTGTTCTCAATCGCCGCGAACTCCACCGTGCAGTCCCTCCCGATCGCAACATTCGGGCCGACCGTTGATCCCCTTAGCCTGGCCCCGGCGCCAATCGCCACGGGCCCACGCAGGACGCAATCCACAACCTCTGCCCCCTCGTCCACCACGACCGAACCTTCGCACGTCCCCGTCACCTTCGCCCCGGCGGCCACGCCCGCCTCAATGGTCGCCAGGATGGTGCGGTTCGCGGCGAGCATGTCTTCCATCTTCCCCGTGTCGATCCAGTCTTCTCGGGTTACCGAGGTGTCCACCCTCCGCCCCAGGCCGAGCAGGCCGTTGATCGCGTCAGCGATCTCCAATTCACCTCGCGCGCTCGGCTCCTGCGACGCGATCACCTCGAACACCGGCGGTCGAAACGCATACACCCCGATCACCGCGAGGTCCGTCGGTGGCTCGGCTGGCTTTTCGATGACCCGCACGAGCCGCTCACCGTCCATCACCGCGACCCCGAAAGCGCGCGGGTCCGGTACCTTCCGCAACACCACTGCGCCCTCGGCCCCCGATTCCTCGAATCCACGGACAAACTCCCGGATGCCGCCAACCAGCACGTTGTCCCCCAGGTAGAGGACAAACGGCTCGTCACCAACAAACTCCTGGCAGATGAGCGCCCCATGCGCGATCCCTGCCGGCGTCTCTTGCCGCACATACGTGAACTTCGCGCCGAACCGTTCGCCGTCCCCCATCTCGGCCCGGATCTGTAATTCGGTATCGCCTACCACCAGCGCAATCTCCCGGATACCCGCCTCGACCAGCTGCCTGATGGGAAAGTGCAGGACCGGGATGTTCGCGACCGGCACGAGCTGCTTGGCGCCCGAGTACGTGAAGGGCCGCAGCCGGCTCCCTTTGCCACCAGCGAGGACGATGCCTTTCATGTCCGCGGGATTATAGATTCGCGCGCCACTAGGATCGCTCGATGCCGCCGCCGCTCCCGGTGTTCCTGAACGCGTCCGCGCTTCCCGCCAGGCCGGCCGGGGCCGGCGTCTACATGCTCCAGCTGATAAACGCCCTCACCGCATCCGACTCCGTCGAAGTCCACGCCGCCGCGCCAGTCCCTCTCCGTGGGGCGCAGTGGGTGAACGTCCCGCAGGGTTCGCCGCTTCGCCGATTCCGCTGGGAGCTTCGGGATCTCGGGTCGGCCGTCGCATCGAGCGACGCGCAGGTCTATCACGGACTCCACTTCTACACGCCACATGCGCTCGCAATCCCCCGCGTCACCACGGTCCACGACCTCACCTTCTTCCGCATCCCGCGGCGCTACTCACTTCAGCACCGCGCGTACTACGGCGCGATTGCCCGTTCCGTACGCTGGGCCGAACGCGTCATCGTCCCGTCTTCCGCGGTGGCCTCCGATGTCGTCCGGTACCTTGGCCTCCCGCCCGCTCGCATCCGTGTCATCCCTGAAGCGCCACGAGCTGGCCTCACCGCTGCCTCACCCCCGGATGTCGAGGCGTTCCGGCGCGAGCACGCTATCGATGGCCCCTACCTCGCGTGCCTGGGTACGACCGAGCCGGGCAAACGCACCGTCGATGCGATTCGCGCCCTCCCGGCCGTTCTCGACCGGCATCCGGATGTGACGTTGGTCCTCGCGGGGAATCCCGGCCCCCTTACCTCGGCGCTCGAACGGGAAGCCGCCCGTCTCGGCGTGACCGCGAACGTAAGGTTCACCGGCTACCTCCCGGACGGCCGGCTCCCGGCCTTCCTCACCGGCGCCGAAGCCCTCGTCTTCCCCTCGCTCTACGAAGGCTTCGGACTCCCTCCGCTCGAAGCCATGGCCTGTGGCACTCCCGTCATCTCTGCCCGGGCCCCGGCCATGGATGACATCCTCGATGACGCTGCCATCTTCGTACCGCCCCGGTCCCCCGGCGCCATCGCGGAAAGCGCCAATCGGCTGCTCTCAAGCAGCTCACTACGAGCCGATCTCGGCCGGCGCAGCCTGGAACACGCTCGCAAGTTCAGTTGGGCCCGTGCCGCGGAACTCACCGAAGAGGTCTACCACGAGGTTCTTTCGTGAGCGTTGGCATCGTCATCGTCACCTATCGCTGCCGTGACCTCGTCCTGCGCTGCCTGGCCTCCATTGCCGAGCATGTCCCGGAAGCCCTCCCCTCTACGGTCGTCGTCGATAACGCCTCCGCGGATGGCACAGCCGGAGCCATTCGCGAGCACTATCCGGCTGTCTTGGTCCTCGAAAACGCCCGCAACCTTGGCTTCGCCACCGCGGTCAACCGCGGTATCGACGCCCTCCCCGCCGCATCCGTGATCTGTCTCCTGAACCCGGATAGCGTTCTGCTCGATGCCCACTTGCCGGACGCTGTCGCCTTCCTCGATTCCCATCCCGAAGTCGGCGTGCTCGGTGGCCGCATCGTCAACGACGATGGCTCCATTCAACCCAGCGCTCGCGCCTTTCCGTCGTTCCTCAACGCGTTCTTCAACCGCCACTCGCTCGCGACCAGGCTATTCCCTCACAACCGCTGGTCAAAGCGCTATCTCATGACGGACTGGGATCACGACGAAGTGCGCTCCGTGGACTGGGTGTCGGGCGCCTTCATGCTCATCCATCGGCGAGCCATGGAAGCGGTCGGCGTCCTCGATCCCGAGTACTTCTTCAGTATCGAAGACGTCGACTACTGCCGCCGCGTGCGCGATGCCGAGCTCGAAGTGATGTACTTCCCCGGGACGTCAGTTCGACACCGGGTCGGCGGAAGCTCCCGCCACGCCGTCATTCGTGCCCGCGCCGCGCACCACCGTGGCATGTGGCGCTACTACCGCAAACACAAGCCCCGCAACCCCGCCCTCGACGTCGTAACCTTCCTGGCTATCTGGGCCCGGTTCACCCTCCACACGGTCCTCTACTCAGCCGGAACGCTCGTGAACCGCCTGCGCTCGAGAACTAC
>CALFYR010000344.1 GCA_937954195.1 uncultured Dehalococcoidia bacterium | reverse complement strand
ATCCCGAGCGTACCGATCAAGCCGATCATCGACTTGCCGCCGACCCCGCCACCGATCTCGTCGAAGTGGCGGTCACGGTCTTCCGACAATTCGTCCGCGACCACCCCAGCCTCTTCCGCATCACGTTCCAACGCGCGGTGCCTGATTTCGAGCCCGGTCCCGAGCTCATCGCCGCCCGCGCGTCTTCCCTTGGACGGTTGCGGGCGAAGGTGGGGCGCCTTCAACCAGCGGGTCAGCTCGGGGCGAAGCCATTGGACCAGGCAGTGATCGAATTCCAGGCGCTCTGCGAGGGCCTCGGCAACTTCGAGCTTCGTGGTGATGTCCTTCGCCTGCTCCCGTCAGGAAACGAAGAGGACGCATGGCGCGCCGCCTTCCAAACGCTCGTTCGCGGCTTTGCCGGGACGCCCCCGCCACAAACCCCGTAGAGTCTTCGCCATCGGAGGTTTCTCATGCGCATCGGACTCATGGTCGAAGGTCAGAACGGGCTCACCTGGGAACGCTGGATCCACATCCTCAAGCTCGCCGAACGCCTCAAGTTCCCCACCGTTTTCCGCTCGGACCACTACTTCATCGGTCCCCAGCAGGATTCGCTCGAGGCCTACCTCTCCTTCGTCGTCGCCGCCCGCGAAACCTCGAGTATCCGCTTCGGCCCGCTCGTCTCCCCCGTCACCTTCCGCTCCCCGGTCGATGTCGCGCGCATGGCGGCCCAGATCGACCTCCTCAGCGGCGGACGCTTCGTCATGGGCCTCGGCGCGGGCTGGAACGAACCGGAACACAAGGCGTACGGCATCCCCTTCCCACCCGTGAAAGAGCGCTTCGACCGCCTCGAAGAGGTGCTCCAGGTCATCATGCGCCTCTGGGCGCCCGGCTCCGCGTCATTCTCGGGCCAGTACTACCAGCTCGATGGCGCCGCCTGCCTGCCCAAGCCCAACGATGGCAGCCCGCCCATCCTGATCGGTGGCGCCGGCGAAAAGCGCACCCTCAAGCTCGTGGCCCGCTACGCCGCGGAATGGAACTCCGTGAACCTCGCGCCCGATGCCTACGCCGGCAAGGTCGCCGTCCTCGAACGGCACTGCGAAGCCGAACAGCGCGACCCCGCGACCATCGCCCGCTCGATGATGACCTTCGCCGTCATCGGCCCCGATGAACCCTCCCTCGACCGCGCCACCGAACGCATGATGAGCATGTGGGGCGCCCGCCCGGGCACCACCCCCGCCGAATACCGGGAGACGCTTCGCGCCCGCGGCATGATCGTCGGTGGCAGGGAAGACGTGCTCGAAGCCCTCGGCCGCTACGCCGCCCACGGCCTCCAGGAAGTCCAGTTCCAGCACTTCAACTTCGATGACGACACCGTCCCCGAATTCCTCGCCTCCGAAGTAGCCCCCGCCGCCGCCAACATCTAGCAGCCCCTTTTATGGGGAACCGCGCACGCAGTAAGCGGATCGTCGTGCCACCCGGAAACAACCCTTCCGGGCTCGCCGCCCAGCGCGTCCGCATGGACGCCTTGTGGCGGCCCCCAACCGCACACCCACCACCGCCCGGCGCCCCGCCCCCAACGCCTACCACCCAGTTCACCCTTGAGGGGCAATTTGGTGAATTTCGCGCGTCCGTTTACACGCATTTTGTATTCGGATCGCCCTGTTTCTCGCACTCTACTGCGCGTTCACTCAATCGCCCGGAATCGAGGTGTCCACCCACCCTGCGGCGACCGTTTTCAAGAGCAAGATGGCGCACCTCCAGCCTGTCCCCCGCAGCTCCGAAGTGGAACCCGGCACCCGCCCGGTCACGATCGTCTCGGCCGAATCCCGCGACGTCGTCTACGTCGATGACGCCGCCTCCCTGGAAATCATCCAGGCGGCGCTCAAGGCCTGGGGCCTGCGCATCCGCGAAGAACGCGACCGCGGAACCCCGGCCAAGCCGGCGCTCGCCCAGCAGGCCGTGAAAGAACCTTCCGCCACCTGGGAAACCGAACGCCCCGCGCACCCGGCCCCCAGCCGCCTCGAGAACCGCCTCTCCCCCATCTGGCTCCCCATCCGCAAGCCCCTCGGCAACGAGGCCGTCTCCGCCTGGGGCTGGTTCTCCCGCGCCGCCTGAACCCTGCCCGCGCCACTCCGCCGGCAGCTGACGGCAGCAAACCGTGCCCCCGTGCGACAATGACGCCTCGATGACCGAACCCCACCGGCCACGCGTCCTGATGCTTGCCCTCGACGCCATGGAGATCACCTTCCTCGAAGAGCTGTTCGCGGCGGGCAGGCTTCCCAACCTGCGCGCCTTCTCCGAACAAGCCCGTCGCCTCAGCGTCTCGTCGGCCGGCGCCGAACTCCACGGCTCGCTCTGGCCCACCTTCGCCAGTGGTACAGGCCCCGGCGTTCACGGCCTCTACTGGTGGACGCAATGGCTCGCCGAAGAGATGCGCCACGTCCGCAACTCCCACTCCGCCTTCGCCTACGAGCCCTTCTGGGGCGCGCTCGCCGCTACCGGCATCCGCAGCTGCGTCATCGACGTCCCCTACGCGCCGCTCGTCGAACGACCCGAGGTGCGCCAGTATGTCGGCTGGGGCATCCACGATGAGGTGGAGGAGGCCAGCTGGCCGGCCAGCTTCGGCCCGGAGATTCGCAAGCGATTCGGCAGACACCCGCTCAGCTTCGATACCGTCGAACCGCAATCGCTCGGCGAAAAGCGCAAGATGGTGCGCGACCTCCGCAAGGGCATGGCCATCCGCGCCGCGATGCTCGAAGGCATCCTCCGCGATGGCCGCGACGACCTGGTCGTGGCGACCTGTGGCGAAACGCACAAAGCCGGCCATTACCTCGCCGAACGCCAGGAACTCGCCCCCGGCCTCTCCAACGTGGACGCCATCGGCGAGGTGCTCACCGCGCTCGATGAGGCGTGGCCGCGCATCCTCGATGCCGCCGGCCAGGACTGCCACGTCATGCTGTTCGCGCTCCACGGCATGATGCACCAGGTCGACTACTCCAATTCGCTCGCCGGTCAGATTCTCGCAATCGCCAACGGCAAGGACCCCGAAGCCGGTGTCGCCCCGCCCGACCTGCTCCGCCGCGTCCGGGATATGCTCCCCGATTCGCTCCACCGCGCCATTTGGAAGCGGCTCCCGGCGCGCTTCCGCGCCGCCCGCCAGGGCACGCTCGTCGAAGCCGCCGGCGACTATGCCCACGACCCGCTCATCAAGGTCGGCCACGATGGCCACCTCGGCGTCCGCATGAATCTTCGTGGCCGCGAACGCGACGGCGTCGTCGATGCCGAATCCGGCGAGCAAGTGCTGTCCCGCCTCTGGGAACTCGCGAGCACCTACGCCGCCGCCGATGGCCAACCCGCATTCGAAGGCCTCTGGCGCAGCGCCGAACGCGCGCCCGGCCCACGCCAGCACCGTCTCCCAGATGCACTCCTCCTGACCAACCTGGCGGTCCCCCGCACGGACAGGCTGGTCGGCCCGGATGGGAAGGTCCTCCACTCGAACAACCCCGAAGCCCGCAATGGCGTCCACACCGGGCGCGGTTTCTGCTTCTTCCGCCCCG
>CALFYR010000343.1 GCA_937954195.1 uncultured Dehalococcoidia bacterium | reverse complement strand
TCGAGTCGGCCACGGCGGTGCTCCGGACCGAGGGCGGCCCGGCAACTGTCGGGCTGACATCTCGGAGCTTCCAGATCCTGGCGGTAAACCCGGACGCGGCGGTGGCGCAACTGTGGTTCCGGGAGGATTTCGCGGAGGCGTCGCTGCGTGAGCTATTTGCTCCCCTTGGGGCCCCCGAACCCCTCCGTGGCCTGACGCTGCCGCCTGGGACGGACTCGATCAGCATCAGTGCGCTGGCTCCCGCCAATGCCAACTCACAATCGCTGTGGCTGCGCCTGCGGGACGCGAACGGCAGCCACCAGATGCTGCAAATGGGGGCTCTCCAGCGTGAGGGCTGGCAGGAGTTCGAAGTGCCGCTCAGGCGCGGACCAGGCGGTGTACTGAACGAGCCGATGTCGCTTGTCAGCATCGTGATCACGGAGCCCTCCAACCGGTTCAACACGCAGGAGCTGGTGTTCCACTTCGATGCGATCACGGCCCACACCGACCAGGGGCCGGTGGTGGTGGAAGACTTTGAAGCGGGGGCCGAATGGGCAACCATGCCGTCGCGACCCAACCAGGTCGATGCGTTCGCCGTGACCGGCGACGCGGCGGCCTCGGGACGGCAGTCCGGGCGGATCTCGCGGCCGGCGGGGCAGAGCACCTCGTTCTGGGGGCTGTTCGTCGCGCAAAGCAACGTCCCGCTCCCGGTCCTTATCAGCAGGCTGTACTCGGATTCGACGGGGCTGCAGGTTGGGAGTAGTGGGCTTGTGCGCGTGTCGGATTCGTTCGTGCCAATACGGGTGACCGGGATCTTTGAACGGCTGCCGACGCTCAGTTCGGCGGATGGCCCGGCGCTGGTGTTCAATCGCGAGCATCTCATCAGCTACCTGGGGCTTTCCCAATCGGACACGGTGCCAGGGCTCAACGAGGGCTGGTTCGCACTCGAGCCGGGTGCAGACAGAGCGGCGCTGGATTCGCGACTGGATAGCGCGCCGTACTATCTGACCCGTGTGGTAGACCAGCAGAGCGAGCTGCAATCGCTGCAGCAAAACCCGCTGATCTCAGCGGGCGGAGCGGGCATCCTGTACATCGCGTTCGGGGCCGTGCTGTTGCTGGTCGGAGCGGCGCTCCTCGTTTCGTTGTGGGTATCCGTGCAACGCCGGAGGACCGAGTTCGCGGTGATGCGCGCGCTCGGCCTTTCGCGGGGCCAGGTCATCCGGCTGCTGGCATTCGAATACGCGATCGTGGCGGTGCTGGGCCTCGCCGTCGGGGCGTACCTCGGGCGCCTGGTGGGCGAACGTATGCTCTCGTTCCTGAACGTGGACGAGGACGGCCGCGTGGCCGAGCCGAGCTTCATCCTGCAGACGGACTGGGTGCTGGTACTCGTCGGCGCCGGAGTGGTGCTGCTGGTGTTCGCGCTGGCGCTCGCGTTCGCGGGGCGGCTCATCAGCCGTACCTCTGATGGGCAGGCCTTGCGGACGGAGTAGCGGCGCTAGTCGGCGGGGAGGACGAGGACGCCCCGGGAGGCATCGACGCCGCCGGCGGCGTCACGGTGGAGGGCGACGCGGTCGCCGGGCTGGATGTCGGCGGGCGAACCGGCCCGGAGCACGCGCAGTGGCGAACCCTCTTCCACCTCGATGGTTGAGCCGGTGCCACCGTTCAGGAGCACGTTGAGGACGTTCCCATCGATTGAGCGCACGACGCCCGAGAGGACGGTGCGTTCGGCGGCGTCTGCTGAAACCTCGTGACCGCCGAAACCATCGGCGAGCGGGATGAACTCCTCACCGTTGGACTCGCCGCCTTCGCCGGGAAGACCGAACGCAAGCAAGCGGATGGCGAAGTTGCGGACCTCGTTCGGCACAGCGATGACGTTGACGACCACCGGAACTTCGACATCGGCGAGAGTGGCGGACTCCAGGACCCAGATGGGGGTAGACGTGTCGATCGGCACGTCGATGGCGGAAGCGCCTCCCCCGCTGCTAAGGCGCAGGGCGCCACCTGCGTTCCGTTCGACATCGAACGCCTGGTACGGGAGGTCCGCCGGCGGGACGAACGCACCGGCCGGTGGGGGGACATCGGGTTCGGCGGCACGGTTGGCGAAGAGAATGACGGCGCCCAGACCGGCGACGACCATGACGGCGAGTACGAGCGGCAATAGCCATGGGGCGCGCGGATTGCGCGGGAGTTCGGCAGGTGAGGCGGTCATCTCTGCGGGATGCTACCGCAATCGCCGGCCAGTTGCGGCAAGGGTAGACTCGGGAGCATCCGCGAAGGCAGGCAGGCCACGATGATTCCAGCGCTGAACCGCGAGTTTCCGCCGATTTTCGATGGGCACGAAGACTTCATTACGCAGATCAAACCTCGCGGGGCGATGTTCGGGCCGCGGGGCGGACGGGACTTCCTCGCCGATGGGGCAGCGGCCACGGCAGAAGGCGAACACATCGAGCAATCGAAACGTGGCCACGTCGACCTGCCGCGTGCCATGCGCGGCGGGCTGGGCGGCTGCTTCACTTCGATTTACCTGAGCAATGAGCGCGCCGAGTTCAACGCTGTGGGCTACGCGATGGACGAGATGAACGACGTGTTCCGGATCGCCGACCGGAGCGAGGGCCGGTTCCGGATTTGCCGGACCGTCGCGGAGGTTCGGAAGGCGTGGGCCGACGATGCGTTCGCCTCGGTGTTCATGTTCGAAGGAGCCGACCCCATTAGCTGGAGCCTGAAGGAACTGCGCGTGTTCTACGAAGCGGGGTTGCGCTGCCTCGCGCCGACTTGGAGCCGTTCGACGATCTTCGCCCACGGTGTCGCCTTCGGGGGTCACCTGCCCGAGACCGGGCTCACGGACCTGGGCCGGAAGCTCGTGGCGGAGTGCGACGAGATGGGCATCATCCTGGATGTCTCCCACATCAACCCGGCAGGGTTCTGGGACATGATCGAAGAGTCGAAAAACCCCATCGTTGCCACGCACTCAAGCGTGAAGGCGATTTCGCCGCATGTGCGGAACCTGGATGACGAGCAGATCAAGGCAATTGCGAAGAAGGGCGGAACGATCGGTATCAACTTCGCCAACATCTTCCTTCGGCCCGACATGCAGGGGAACTCGGACACGGCGCTCGACGTGGTGGTGAGCCACTTCATGCACATCGTGAACCTGGTGGGCGACGAACACGTCTCGTTCGGTAGTGACTTCGACGGGACCGACATTCCAGCGGTGATAGGTGATGCGGAAGGTTTGCCGGTGCTCGCCCGGGCGCTGAAGGCTGCCGGGCTCGGCGATGCGGCGATGGAGCGCGTTTGCAACGGCAACTTCCTGCGGGTTGCCGAAGCGGTTTGGAAGCCGTGAGTGGCTTCGCAGCCGCGACTGACGTTGGGCTGTTCCGGACACAGAACCAGGACGAGGCCGTGGCGATGGAGCTGCCGGGAGGAAGGCTCCTGCTGGCGGTTGCGGACGGCGTCGGGGGGGCACCGGGGGGCGATGTCGCGAGTCTGACAGCGATGACGGCACTGGTCCGGGCGATGGAAGAGAGCGCGGACGCG
>CALFYR010000342.1 GCA_937954195.1 uncultured Dehalococcoidia bacterium | reverse complement strand
GGCTTCGGCCCATGGGTCATGCTCGGAGTCATCGCCACCACCCTGGAACTCCACGCCGACCCAACACTGAAGAAATCCTGCGGGTCCTGCACCCGCTGCATCGTCGCCTGCCCCACTGCCGCAATCTCCCCCGAAGGTCACGTCCTCGATTCCCGTCTCTGCATCAGCTACCACACCATCGAAAACCGCGGACCCATCCCGCGCGAACTCCGCGCCAGCTTCGGCGACCGCGTCTTCGGCTGCGATGACTGCCTCGATGCGTGTCCCGTCGGGCAGCGCCGTTGGGACACCTACCCCGAATTCGAACCACCCACACTCGACCGCGCCCATCCCCCTCTCGCCGAACTCCTCGCCCTCGACGAGTCATCCTTCGCCGAACGCTTCCGCGGCACCGCAATCATGCGCGCCAAACGCGACGGAATGGCCCGCAACGCCTGCGTCGCCCTCGGCAACACCGGCACCAGGGACGACCTGCCGTCACTCGTGACCGCACTCGAAGACTCGTCAGCCCTCGTCCGCGGTCACGCCGCCTGGGCCATTGCCGAACTCGGGCGCCGTTGCGACGTGCCTGCATGGCGTGCGCCACTTGAGGCGCGCCTCCCGATCGAGCACGATCCACACGTCCGCGAAGAAATCACCCTCGCACTGGGAGCCTGACCACACATGGCCGACCTCACCCTGCTCGAACGCCGCCGGATCGAAGCCGGCGTCCTCGTCCCAATCATCCGCGCTATGCAGGCCGAATTCGGCGAAGAAGCCGTGAACCGCGTCGTCGGCGAAGCCATCAAGGACATCGCCCGCTCCCAGGGCGAAGCCGAGCGCGAACGCGCCCACATCGATTCGGTCGAAGCACTCGGCGACCGCATGACGAACGGTGTCCTCCGCGAAGGCTCCCTCATCGTGGACGTCATCGAGCAGGACGAGACCCGATTCGGCTTCAACGTCACCCGCTGCAAGTTCAAGGAAATGTACGAAGAGATGGGCGCCGGCGACCTCGGATTCCTCCTCTCCTGCAACCGCGATTTCGCCATGTTCGAAGGCCTCGCCCCCAACCTCGACTTTCAGCGCACCCAAACCCGCATGCAAGGCGCCGACTACTGCGACTTCCGCTACCGGGTCAGAGAGTAGCTCCCTCTCTCCCTCGCTCCCGCTCTCTGGTAGGCTACGACCCCCAATCCCCAACTCGGAGGCATCCCCCATGGGCGACAACGTGACATTCCCCTCGAACGGCGGCACCTGCACCGGCTACCTCGCGCGGCCGACGTCCGGCAGCGGCAAAGGCGTCATCGTCATCCAGGAATGGTGGGGCCTCAACGACAACATCAAGGACATCGCCGACCGCTTCGCCGCCGAAGGCTTCGTCGCCCTCGCTCCCGACCTCTACCACGGCAAGCTCACCACCGAACCCGATGAGGCCGGCAAGCTCCTCATGGCACTCAACATCCAGGGCGCCGAAAACGACCTCAAAGGAGCCGTCACATACCTCAAAGGCATCACCGGCGGCCCCGTCGGCACCGTCGGCTTCTGCATGGGGGGCGCACTCAGCCTCTTCGCCGCCTGCAATAGTAACGGCGACGTCGGCGCCTGCGTCGACTTCTACGGCGGCCACCCGATGGTGAAATACAACTTCGACAACCTCACCGCCCCAGTCCTCGGCATCTGGGCCGAACACGACGACTTCGTGAACCCCAACATCCCCTCCATCGAGGCCGGCATCAAGGCCAAAGGCGTCGAATACGAAGGCCACATGTATCCCGGCACCCAGCACGCCTTCTTCAACGACGAACACCCCGAACCCCAGTTCAACCCCCCTGCCGCAAAGGACGCCTGGGAAAAATCCCTCGCCTGGTACCGCAAGCACCTGTAGGCCCGCCACGAACCGCGTCAGATGAACCGCGACCGGAAAGGGAGCGGATCGCGGCGGAGCCAGAGTGTTCCGGGGCCAGCCACACATCCGGCCCACCACCGGTAGTCCTGAGCCCGCGCGTGAGCAAGGGCGTGTCGTCCGTGCCACCCTCCGGCGCCGTGAAATCGGCCCCTTCACCCACCACCCAGGAGCCCCCATGCCCAGACTCGATGGAAAAGTAGCCCTCGTCACCGGCGGTGCATCCGGCATCGGCAAGCGCGCCGTCGAAGTCCTCGTCGAAGAAGGCGCCCGCGTCGTCATCGCAGACGTCAACAACGACGCCATCGGCGCCCTCGTCGGCCAGCTCGGTCACAATTATGTCGATGGCTCCGTCGTGGACGTCCGCGACGAAGCTGCCGTCGAGCGCATGGTCCAGCAGGCCGTCCGCCGCTTCGGCAAGCTCGATATCGCCCTCAACAACGCCGGCGTCGGCGGCTTCTCGCCAATCCAGAACTACACGCTTGAGGACTGGGACCGCGTCATCGGCATCTCCCTCACCGGTACCTTCCTCTGCATCAAGCACGAAGCGAAACAACTCATCGCCCAGGGCAATGGCGGCAGCATCATCAACATCGCCAGCCTCAACGCCATGCAGGCCACCGAAGGCTTCGCCGCCTACTGCTCCGCGAAAGCAGGCGTCGCCATGCTCACCAAAGTCGCCGCGCTCGAACTCGGCCGCCACAAGATTCGCGTCAACGCAATCGGCCCCGGGCTCATCCACACCCCGGCCACCGCGGGCATGCTCGCCATCGAAGGCCTTGAAGAAGCCTTCATCCACGAAGCCCCCATCGGCCGCGCCGGCGAACCCGAGGACGTCGCCCGCCTCGTCGCCTACCTCGCCTCCGACGAATCCAGCCTCATGACCGGCCAAACCCTCTACATCGATGGCGGCGCCAGCATCAACAAGTACCCTGAGCTCTTCAAGTTCTTCGGCGTAAGCTGAACCCACGCATGGCAGAACAACACCGCGACGCGACATCCCGCACGTCGGCTATGCCCCCTTCTCCCGCAGCGTCGGGAGAAGGGGGCCAGGGGGATGAGGGCCTCCCTCGACCCTTCCGCTTCGGTGTCTCCAGCGCT
>CALFYR010000341.1 GCA_937954195.1 uncultured Dehalococcoidia bacterium | reverse complement strand
GTTGCCCGCAGGAGGCGGAACGGCAACCACGACGCCGTCGAATTCGGCGCCCATGGAATTGGCAACGACTTCGAGCTTCATGCCGGTGGCGCGGATCATTTCGACGCGGGTGTTGAGGCGGACGTCGACGTTGCTCGCGACTCGGCGCCATGGCGCGTCCATCCCATCTTCGACCTGGAAGTACTGCACGCGGCTCGCGGCGATCCAGGAGCGGAGAAATTCGGCCGATTGCTCCGAGAGTGGTTCGAAGAGGCCTTCGAACATGGGGGCAAAGAGGTAGCGTTCGGCGACGGGACTGACCGGCTGCATGTGGTCGGTGGCGGATTCGTTGTCGTTGAAGGTGCGGTAGCCGAGCGGAGGGTAGCCTTCGAGCCACTTGAGCCAGTTGCGGAGGCGCTCGCGCTCATCGGGGGGGACGAGGTGGTCTCCGGCGGGGGTGCGGGGGAGGCCGCTGCCCAGGTAGACCTGGCCGTTGACGATGAGTTCGGCGGGCGGGCCGGCCTTCATGGGGCGGAGGCGTTCGCGTTCGCCAAGCTCATCGAACAGGGCGAGGGTGCGGGTGTAGGCGGTGGTGAGCCAGCCGGCGCCGGTATCGAGGTGGTGGCCATCGAAGAAGTGCTCGGTGTGGGTTCGGCCGCCAACGTGCGGGTTAGCTTCGAACACGGTTACCCGGTGGCCGGACTGGTTAAGCCGGAAAGCGGCGGTCAGGCCGGCCGCGCCCGCTCCAATTACGGCAATGCGCATTGGCGGAGGATACGCGCAGCGAGCGCGGCGCTCATGCGACTAAAGGCGGAGGAAACGTTACAGTCCCCCAACATTCACCGGGCAGGTTGGAAGCTATGTTCTGGAAGGGCGAAGCCATTTCGACGATGGGCGTGACCGAGCGCGCGTTCGCGGTGGAGCGGGCCGGGGACACCATTCCCGGCATCCTCTGGTCGCCGTCCGAAGCGGAGGGTCCGACGCCGCTGGTGCTCATCGGTCACGGCGGTCAGAGCGAGAAGCGGAACGAGAACGGCCTCGCGCTGGCGCGGAAGTTCGTCCGGAGGCACGGGATCGCGGCGGTGGCGATCGATGCCATCGACCATGGGGAACGCGGGCCGATCCGGGTGACCGAGGACCCGGCGGGCCATCCCGCGTACATCGAGCTGTGGAAACGGGCGGACACGTTCGACCGGATGAACGCCGACTGGTCGGCGGTGCTGGACGCGATGCTCGCGCTGGGCGAGTTCGATGCTGAGCGGGTTGGCTACTGGGGGCTTTCGATGGGGACGATGCTGGGTGTGCCGTTCGTTGCCTCGGAGCCGCGCATCAAGGCGGCGGTGCTGGGGTTGTGCGGGTTCAAGGGGAGCAGCGCTATTCGGGGACGGTTCGGCGAGCGGCATCGCGCTGACGCGCCGCGGATTACGGTGCCGGTGCACTTCGTGGTGCAGTGGGATGACGAGCGGTTCGACCGGGACGGCGCGTTCGAGCTCTTCGACCTGCTCGCGACGACGGACAAGCGGTTGGCGGCGTATCCGGGCCTCCATGCGGAGGTACCGGAGGAGGGCCGGGACGCGACGCGGGTATTCCTGGCGGTCCGCCTTTGAGGGCTGAGGACGCCGCAAGCGGGTCCCCAGCCCTGGAGAGGGAGGAAGCTACTTCCGAGAGATGAAGTAGCTGTTGAGCGGGTCGCCCTCGAGGCTGCGGACATCCACGGAGGTGAAGCCGGCCTCGGCGAGGAGTTCGCGGGCCTTCTGCTCGCCCCACATGGTGCCGAGTCCTTCGCCATCGAGGGCGAGCGAAACGGTCATGCAGTGGAAGAGCGAGACGGTGTAGAGCCACGGCGCCATGGGATGCTCGAGGTTTTCCTCGAGGTTGCTGGAGCCGGCGATATCGGCCATGAGGAAGGTACCGCCGGGCTTGAGGGCGTTGTGGATTGCGGCGAGCGCCTTGCGGGGCTCGGCCTGGTCGTGGATCGCGTCGAAGGCGGTGACGAGGTTGAAGCGGGCCGGGACGTCGAGATTGGCGACGTCGGCCTGTTCGAAACGGGCATTGGTAAGGCCCCACTCGGCGGCCTCCTGCCGGCCGCGTGTGACGCCCTCGGCCGAGAAGTCGTAGCCGGTGAAGCGGCTGTTGGGGAACGCCTTCGCCATCACATTGATGGCGTGGCCGCTGCCGCAACCGAAGTCGGCGACTTCGATGCCGCGTTCGAGTTGGTCGATGAGGCCGGGGACGACGGGGAGGATGTTCGGCACCAGTGCGTGATCGAAGACCTCGCCGGAGTTGGCGGCCATGATCTCCTGGAAGCGGGTGTAGCGGGAATATGGCACCCCGCCGCCGTTCTGGAACGCGCCGACGATGTCGGTTTCGACGTCGGCCATGAGAGCGACGAACGGCGCATAGCCCGCGAGGTTGCTGGCGCCGGCCGCGCTGGTGGTGAATGCGGCGTGTTCGGCGGGGAGGCGGTAGGTCTGGTCGATGGCGCGGTATTCGATGATGCGTCCGGTGACCATGGCGGCGAGCCATTCCCGGACGTACCGCTCCTGGAGGCCGGAGCGTCGAGCGATGTCGTCGCTGGTTGCCCAGGACATGCCGGCGAGGGTGTCGAAGAGGCCGGTGCGATGGCCGACACTCAGCCCAAGGCTGACCATGCCGTTGTTGAGGATCGTGGTGATCTGGGCGCCGAAGGATTCGACTTTCGCCTGGTCGAGTTCGATCATCGTCATAGGTGGAAACTCTCTCCTGAAGGTGTACCGCCGCGTGGTGAGCGCGGCGGCTTGCTTCCACCGTAGGCAGGGTAGCGCGGAGCTGACTGTGCAGTTGCACACGCAACGAGGGGCCAATTCGCCCTCTGACGAGCATGCCGAATTGGCCCCTTTGCCTGGAGACTTACCGGTGTGAGACGTAGTACGCGTTCTGGATGTCACCTTCGACGCGGGTGACCTCGACCGAGGTGAAGCCGGCTTCGGCGAGGAGTTCGCGGGCCTTTTGTTCGCCCCACATGGTG